>JAPPLI010000086.1:132402-134336 GCA_028819495.1 Gammaproteobacteria bacterium
GGAGGAAGGCAAGACCGCCGTATTCACGGTAAGCCGGAAACATGACTTCGAGGAACTCACTGTGTTCTATGGAACCAGCCCCGGCAGCGCGGACGAGGCCACCAACGATGCGGCCACCTCCGGTTCGGACTATGCGGCCTACAGCGCCGATTCCACGGCAGTCTTCCGGGAAGGGGAGGATGAGCTCACCCTTGAATTCGAAACCGTGGACGATGATCTCCACGAAGCGCCGGAAGACTTCACCGTCACCATCGGCAGCGGAGATTATTCGGAACACTATACCGTCACCATTGCCGACAATGATGACCCGCCAACGGCCACTCTCGTCCTGGCCTCGTCCAGTATCAGTGAAAAGGACGGGCGAACCAGGGTGACGGCATCGCTCGACAACCCTACCAGCCGCGAACTCAGGCTGGTGGTCGGCGCCGACCCGGTGGCCCCGGCCGTCGCCGGGGACATTAAACAAACCGGGCGGTCGCTCACCATCCCGGCGGGCGCCAAAGCCAGCGCCGGCGCCGTGGCGCTGAGCGGGGTGGACAACAACGTGGACGCCCCGGACAAGACCTTCACGGTTTCCGCCCTGCTGTTCGGGAACACCGACATTGACGATCCTGACGCCGTCACCCTGACCATCGAAGACGACGACGCCGCGCCCGGCGCCATCACGCTCAGCGTGGACGCGGACACCGGCACGGACGGCGTGCAGACCAGCCTGGCCGAGGACGGCGGCGCCAAAAACGTGCGCGTGACCGCCACCATCACCAGCGCCACGCGCTTTGCCGCGGCGCAGACGCTGACAGTGGCGGTGGGCAAGGCCGCGGACACGGCCGCCGAGGGGACGGACTACCACGTGGTGGCCGACCAGTCCCTCACGATTGCGGCGGGCGCAGCCAGCGGGTACGTGGATTTCACGCTGACGCCGAAGCAGGACGTGCTGGACGAGCCGGACGAGGCCATCAGCATCGAAGGCGCCCTGGCCGGGGTGACGTTCAGGCAGGCGTCCGTCACGCTGACCGACGACGACGCCGCGCCCACCGGCATCACGCTGACGGTGGTCCCCACGCGGGTGGCCGAGGGCGCCGGCGAGACGGAGGTCACGGTGACGGCGGCGGTGACCGGCGGCACGCGCTACCCGGACGCGAAGACGGTGACGGTGTCGGTGGGCAACGGCACGGCCGCGGCGACGGACTACGCGGCGGTGGCCGATTTCGACATCACCATCGCCGCGGGCGCGGCCAGCCACACCGGGGAGTTCGACCTGACGCCCGTGGACGACGACGTGGACGAGCCGGACGAGACTGTGGAAGTGACGGGAACGTCCGGCGCGCTGACCGTGACCGGGACCACGGTCACCCTCACCGACGACGATACCCGCGGCGTGACGGCGGACCCGGACACGCTGGCGCTGAGGGAGACCGACGATGCGGCCACCGAGGACGACACGGAGAACGTGGCGAGCTACAGCGTGGTGCTCGACAGCGAGCCGACGGCGACGGTGACGGTCACCATCACCAACCCCGCGGCCTCGCCGGTGACATTGGACGTGACCGCGCTGACGTTCACCACCGCGAACTGGAACGTGGCGCAGCCGGTCACCGTGACCGCGGCGGACGATGACATCGACAACACCGATGACAAGCGCACTGCGACCCTGGCCCACGACGTCAGCGGCGGGGACTACGGCCAACCCGAGGACTTTGACGTGGAGGTGGAGGTCGCCGACGACGAGGCCACGCCCGTCGCCGCCCTGGTGCTGACCCCGGATGCCATCGCCGAGAGCGGCGCGGGCAACGTCAGCACGGTCACCGCCACCCTGTCCCATGCCTCCGCCGCGGACGTGACGCTGACCGTGGCCGCCGCCCCGGTGGCCCCGGCGGTCGCGGCGGATTTCACGCTCAGCGCCGCCACCGCGCTGAGCTTCGCCGCCGGCAGCA
>JAPPLI010000195.1 GCA_028819495.1 Gammaproteobacteria bacterium
AATCCGGCGCCTTCACCTGGATGTTCGCCGCCATGGATTACCCCGAACTGCCGGGTGAACTGTACGGCTACGGCACGGTGATCGGCACGGGCAACGCGGTGATGGAATGGAACTTGATAAAGGCCGGCCTGGCCAAGGCAGCGTGAGGGGCCAATGAGCGTCGTCTCCGCCTTCCTGGTGCCCGGTTCCCCTCTTCCCTACGTACAGCGGGACAATCCGCCCTGGGGTGAAATCGCCGACGCCATGGAAACTGCCGGCAAGGCCCTGGCCGCCTCCGAACCGGACCTGATCGCCATCTATTCCACCCAGTGGATTGCCGTGCTGGACCAGTTGTGGCAGACCCGGGCCGTGCTGCAAGGGCTCCACGTGGACGAGAACTGGCACGAATACGGCGACCTGCCATTCGACATGAAAATCGATGTTGAATTTGCCGAACTGGCGTTGAAAAAGACCGCCGAGGCCGGCATCAAGGCCAAGGGTGTGGACTATGATCACTTCCCGGTGGATACCGGCGCCATCGTCGCCTCCAATTTCCTGAACCCGGACGGGAACATTCCCCTGGCCATCACCTCCAACAACGTCTACCACGACTGGCAGATGACCGAGTCCCTGGGCCGGGTCGCCGCCGACTCCGCGTCCGAACTGGGCCGGAAACTGGCTGTCATCGGCGTAGGCGGCCTGTCAGGTTCCATCTACCGCCACGTCATCAACATCAGCGAAGACAAAATTGCCGATAGCGCGGAAGACGAGTGGAACAGGAAGATCCTGTCCATGATGGAACAGGGCGACACGGAGGCCCTGGCAAAGGCCTGCCCCGACTATGCCGGCGCGGCCCGGGTGGACATGGGCTTCAAGCATTTCGCCTTCATCCTGGGCGCCATCGGCGGCAACTTCAACGGCGCCACAGTCCATGCCTACGGTCCCCTGTACGGCAGCGGCGGCGCTGTGGTGGAATTCGATCTGGTCTGATATCAGAGTCATTCCTGCGGAAGCTTCCGTCGCCATTCCGGCGAAAGCCGGAATCCAGTAAAATATCATCCGAGCAATACTCAAACCGACAATCAGACGCTATTAAAACCGGCAATTGGTCGTAATCCAAACCGACAATCGGTCGGGATGTTAACCGGCAATTGGTCGCTATACTAACCGGCAAAATAACCGCAGAAAATTCCATAATTCGCTTGTTGATACCTTCAGGAAAAAACAAACCAGAATATGGCTAACCAAAACCCTGAACAGATTGCTCGAGATAACATAGACAGTCAGTTAATTGAGGCTGGTTGGCTGGTTCAATCCAGAGATGAGGTTGACCTGAGCGCGGGACCAGGTGTGGCCGTGCGCGAGTGCCAGACGGATATCGGCCCCGCAGATTACGTCTTGTTCGTTGATCGTAAGCCAGTAGGCGTAATAGAAGCAAAGCGCGAAGAAGAGGGCGAACGTCTGACTACAGTCGAATATCAATCTTCGGGATACGCCAAAGCCAGACTTAAATACAATCTCAATAAGGAACCATTGCCGTTTGTGTTTGAGAGCACCGGGGAACTGACCTATTTCACCGATTACAGGGACCCGAGACCCCGCGCACGGGTGGTGTTTTCTTTTTATCGCCCGGAAACGCTGGCTGAGTGGTCCGGCCGGGAACAAACCTTGCGCGAGCGCCTGCAAGCCCTGCCGTCGCTTGATGAAACAGGATTGCGTTCGGCGCAAATCAAAGCCATTACCAAGCTCGAAAAGTCCTTCAAAAAAAACCGTCCCAGGTCACTGATTCAAATGGCGACCGGGGCGGGCAAGACCTTTACCGCTTGCACCTTTGCCTATCGCCTGCTGAAACACGCCGACGCCAAACGCATTCTCTTTTTAGTCGATACCAGAAACCTGGGTGAGCAAGCCGAACAGGAATTTTTGAAATTCCAGCCCAATGACGACAACCGGAAATTTATCGAGTTGTATAACGTGCAACGGTTGAACTCCGGCTATATCGCCGATGACTCACAGGTATGTATTTCCACTGTCCAGCGCCTCTATTACATCCTGAAAGGTGAAGAACTGGAAGAAAGCGAAGAGGACAAAAACCCGAACGAATCAAACCCGGAGTGGCATAAAAAAGAACCTCTCCCGGTTAAATACTCGTCCGAAAACCCTATTGAACAGTTCGATTTCATCATCATTGATGAATGCCATCGGTCCATTTACAACGTATGGAAACAGGTGCTGGACTACTACGACGCTTTTTTAATCGGTCTCACTGCCACTCCTGACAAACGCACTTTCGGTTTCTTTAATGAAAACGTGGTCAGTGAATACCCTTATGAGGAGTCCTTGGTCGATGGCGTCAACGTACCTTATGATGTTTTTACCATAGAAACAGAAATCACCAAGGCCGGCAGTAGTATCAAGGCAAAACAATACGTGGACAAGCGGGAAAGACTCTCGCGTAAAAAACGTTGGGAACGTCTGGACGAAGATTACACGTATACCCCAACGCAACTAGATAAAGACGTAGTCAACCCCAGCCAGATACGAAATATTATCAAAGCCTGC
>JAPPLI010000076.1 GCA_028819495.1 Gammaproteobacteria bacterium
GGCTGCGGAACCGGAATACGATCGAGTTTCTCGGCATTTGGGAGCAACTCAACAATCCGGCGTTCAATTCCATCGAATTCGATGGAATTAGAAATCAGGCGGGCCTGAACAGCTTTTCGCTGACGCCCAAGCGCTGGATTGCCCAGACCGGCGCTGTGGGTATTGTGTCGAAAACGGGGCGCTACGGCGGCACCTATGCGCACAAGGATGTCGCCTTTGAGTTCGCCTCCTGGGTGTCGGTAGAATTCAAGCTCTATCTGATCAAGGAGTTCCAGCGGCTCAAGGATGCCGAGCGCGACCAACTGGGCTGGGACATCCGCCGCAACCTGGCGCGGATCAACTACCGCATCCACACGGACGCCATCAAGGACAACCTGGTTCCGCCGGAACTGACCCCACAGCAGATGAGCCTTGTCTACGCCACTGAGGCCGATGTACTCAATATGGCGTTGTTCGGTATGACGGCGAAACAGTGGCGCGACGCCAATCCCGACAAGGCCGGCAATATCCGCGACTACGCCAACGGCGCGCAACTGGTGTGCCTGGCGAATATGGAGAGTCTGAACGCACATTTTATCAATGAAGGTATTGAGCAATCTGAACGCTTGGTAAGGCTCAACCAGGTAGCGATCCAGCAGATGAGCGCGCTGATCGGTGAACAATCCTTGCGTCGGCTGAAGGGGAAATAATGACGCTGCACCCCGACTTCCTCGATTTTCTGGATACGCAGGGCCGCCCTGCCAGGTTTGGATGCGTTGGCACAGTTCAACCTATCCCTATGGAGGAGGTAACAAAGCAAGCCCGGAAGCTACTCACTGGATGAGTTATTTCTTCCATCCGGCGGTGTCCAGTTTACCTGTCGAGCAGGTACCAACACCACAACAGGTCGTATTCCGGCTGGCAAGGCATAATACCTCTATAAACAGATGAAAAGCGATTCCTTGACAACAAGCAGCCTGAGGATGGAGGCCGTACAATCCCCCGTGGTGCCCATAGTAGCGGACCTGATCAGGGAAATACCGGGGACCATCTCCCTGGGCCAGGGCGTGGTCTGCTACGGACCGCCGGAGGCGGCCATACGCAACGTCATTGCGCATGGCGCTGAACTGGACCAATTCTACGGCCCTGTGGAAGGTACTCCAGAACTGGCCGGGATATTGGCGTGCAAACTGGCAGATGAGAACCTGATCAACATAGGTGATGAGCGGCATCTGGTAGTCACCGCCGGGGCTAACATGGGTTTCCTGAACGCGCTGTTCGCCATTACCGACCCTGGCGCTGAGGTGATATTGCCGACTCCTTATTACTTCAACCATGAAATGGCAGCCAGGATGCTGAACTGTGTGCCGGTCTGCGTTCCAACTGACCTGAATTTCCAAATTGACCCCGGAGTAATCGAGGCGGCGATAACGCCGCGCACCGCCGCGGTCGTGACCATCTCCCCCAATAACCCCAGCGGCGCGGTCTACCCGGAAGAAACGCTTCGGGCAATCAATGCACTATGCCGGGAACGGGGGCTCTACCACATCAGTGACGAGGCTTATGAATACTTCGTGTACGATGACCGGCTACACTTCTCACCGGCCAGCCTAGGTGATTCGGCCCGGCACACTATCTCCCTCTTTTCCTTATCCAAGGCGTACGGTTTCTCATCCTGGCGCATCGGTTACATGCTGATCCCCACGCACCTGTTTGAGGCCGTGAGGAAGGTACAGGACACCAACCTGATCTGCCCGCCGCTGGCTTCGCAATACGCGGCTATCGGCGCTCTGGATACGGGCCGGGATTACTGTGACGAGAGGATCCGGCAAATCGCCCGAAACCGCCAGTTTGTGATCGGCGAGCTAAGGAAGCTGGACTGTGTTATGGACGGCGTCCGCTCCGATGGCGCTTTTTACGTATTCATCCGCCTCAATACGAAACTGCCTGACATGGAGGTCGTCGAACGGTTAATTCGGGATTTCCGCATCGCAGTGATGCCCGGCAGCGCCTTCGGCATGGAACACGGCTGTTACCTGAGGATATCCTACGGCGCGCTGGATGAAGCAACGCTGGAAGAAGGCATGCAAAGGTTGGTCAGTGGCCTGAATGCAATTATATGCTGAGCCCGGTATGCACACATCTATACGCGTCAGCATAGAAATTCGCTTATAAACATTTCTATGCGATTTCTATGGAGTTAGATGAAAATTCAGTTGTAAAGAATTACTTTACAACTGGTGCCGATGGAAAAAATGTCAGGTTGTCAACTATTCGCTGGAAATGATTCTGGATTATATAACTAAGTCAGGAGAAGCATCCGCATGAGCGAATTTATGCTAATGGAACCTGCGAACCAGACCTTTTCCGAACTGCTGAGTAACAGGGTCAAATATACTGTGCCACGTTTCCAGCGGGATTACTCGTGGGAGCAGAAACAGTGGGAAGACTTATGGGCGGGTATTGAAGCTCTGGACGGGGAAGGCTTCCACTATATGGGCTACATCGTATTGCTGCGTAAGAACCAGCAGGATTTTGAAGTGCTAGATGGACAACAGCGCCTAATTACACTATCTCTGCTGATTTTGGCCACAATGCAACATATTCAGCGATTAATTGACAACAATCAGGACGCTGATAAAAACCAGGAGCGCTTGGAAGAAATTACAAATCAGTATATTGGTTCGAAAGATATCGTATCGCTAAGAGTGAGCAGCAGGTTGAGGTTGAATCGCAATAACGGACGTTTCTATAAAGACATCTGTTCTAACCTGGAGCCACCCCAACACCGGGGCATTACCGCGACCAATAATCTACTCAGGCGGGCATTCAAATTTTTCTGCGACAAAAACGTTGGGGATAATGGCGAGGAAATTGCTGAATTTATTAACAGGTTTTCATCCAGGTTGATTTTTACAAAAATTGTAGTGCAAGACAGCCTGAACGCATACAAGGTTTTTGAGACGCTGAATGCCAGAGGTGTAAAGCTCTCCACTTCTGATCTATTGAAAAGCTACATTTTTTCGGTAGTCGCCCAGAATGATGACGTTGCCGACGAAACATTGGATGATCTTGATGAAACATGGTCAGGCATTCTGACCCAGTTGGGCGAAAACGACTTCACTGATTTTGTCCGTTACCACCATAATTCTCACAGACCTATGGTAAGCAAAAAGGACTTGTTTAAATCGGTCAGGCAGCTTTATACCTCCCCAGAACAGGCTCATGGCTACCTCAGAGCATTAATAGAGCGTGTTCCCATCTATGCGTCGTTGTCCAATCCCTATGATGAATGGTGGCAACAAGAAAACGGTTAATACCGGGATGCCGTTCATTTTCTGGAAGGTTTAAAACTTTTTGGCATCCGACAACCCTATACGATTCTGATGGCAGCTTTTAAATTCCCGCCTGATGAATTTATTAAGACACTGAAATATCTTTATATTTTATCCGTTCGTTACAACGTGATTTGCAGTTTTTCGCCAAGCGAACAGGAAAAGCGTTACAACAGCATAGCCATAAAGATCGCAGATGGCGAATACCAGCGCGCCAGCCACATTAAAAACAGTCCTGATTATCAGTCACTCTATCCTGCTAATGAAGCGTTCAGGAATGCTTTTGAGTACTGCAAGATGCCAAGCCGTCGTTCATCCAAAAAAATCCGCTTTTTGTTGGCGGAGATAGAAAATAATGATGGTGGTAACGTGGGATACTTGGATACAACGCTTGAGCATGTCTGTCCTTACAATCCGGATCAAGAGTGGTACCAACATTTTGGTGAAGGAGCTAATGATATTGCTGACAGGTTGGGCAACATGGTTCTGCTGAATCGAGATGAACTTGAACATGCAGATTATGCGACCAAAAAAGCCTATTATCTCGACACTCCTTTCACTCTGGCAAAAAAAGTGGCCGAATATGATAACTGGGATCTGACAAATCTTAACCATTACCAATCCTGGTTGGCAGATCAGGCGGTAAATACCTGGCGAGTGGATTGATTTTCGTTTAAGCCGAGGGATTTAAAAAGTGCGCATGGTCAGGATTTATATTTTTCCTGATATCCAAGGGCTGCAAGAGTTGCCAAGCTCGATTTACTTGTCGTGCGCATGCTGCCTGTCGGAGAGATGTTAAGTAGTTTGATCTCTTCATCACTCCAACCGTGTTTTATGCAGGCAATTCGTACTTTGCGGCGCACCTTACTTGCTCGACCTCGAATTTTCCTTGCATCAAGTTCAGGTTCAGCTTGTTGTACAAACGATCTTTTTACGATATCCCTTTGAAAATATTCGATAAAACTTGAATTGTCCGGGATGTACGCATATTTTGCCAACTGTTCTTTCGCAAACTTGAATGCATGATAGCCGGGAAGGGAGTTCTCGTTACTTTGTAACTCCTCGTCTGCAAGAAGAGCTTTTAGTTTTACACTTTCGATAAGTTGTTTTCGATTATCATCACTGTTATCAGCAACTTTCTTCAATAAGAATTTTTCTTTCAAGCGGCCCCGGATATCCCGACTTGAATTGTGACGTTCTCTATACTGGTCCGCTAAGTTGTGCGTGATTTTTTCGCCCCTTTTCCAGAGTTTACTTACTATATTCTTTATTGATATCAGTTGTTCATCCTCAGATTTTCCTTCAATTAAAATGGATAATTCAACATTTAGTTCGGTTCCACCCCGAGTAAAATTCGCGCTGCCAACAATTGCAGCCGCCTGTTTTTTGGATTGGAAATAATATACTTTTGGATGAAATATGCCGACTGGGTGTATTGCAACGCGCGCAGCGGAAACCGATGTCATTTTATTGAGAAATTCTGGATCTGTCTGATCAAAGTCGATGCCTATAATGATTCGCTTTATTTTATTTTTTCTTTGGATCAACTCATCAGCGAGGGCGATTTTACTTGAAGCCCACGCCACTGCCCAGTAATACTCATCGTAGTTGTCCATTAGCTCCTTCAGCTTTATTGCCACTTCTTTGGTTTCCAGTACGGTAACATTCATAGTACTACCTCCCCGCAAGTAACGAATAAACTAGAGTTTTGGCTAATAGTTCGATATTTCTACTACCTCCCCCGCTTCGACCAGCGCCTTGCGGCATTTTCCAGTTGATTATGGTGCCCCTGCGGCCAGCTGCTTACCCGCCGGGTGAAGCGTTTGGAGCCGTGGGCTTTATGGAACAGGGTGACGTTGCCGCTCTTGAAGAACGGGATAAGCACCATGCCGGCGACAAAGCCGCCGATGTGGGCGAACCATGCCACGCCTCCCCCCTCCGACGAGGTGAGCGCGGAACTAATCAACTGGATGGCAAACCACAGGCCCAGCACCCAGAGGGCTGGCAGTCTTACCAGTTGCATGAAGAACCCCAGGGGGATCAGCACCAGCACCCTGGCGCGGGGATAAAGGATGAGGTACGCGCCCAGCACGCCGGAAATCGCGCCGCTGGCGCCGATCATGGGGATCTCGGAGGACGGATTCTGCAGCACCTGGCCGAATACCGCCGCCACCCCGCACAGCAGGTAAAACACGATGAACCGTCCGTGTCCCATCGCGTCTTCCACATTGTTCCCGAAAATCCACAGGTACAGCATGTTGCCGGCCAGGTGCATGAAGCCCCCGTGCAGGAACATGGACGTGAACACGGTCAGGGTGGGCGGCACCAGGGACAGTTCCGCGGGTAACGTTGCCTTGTTCAGGAGCACCGCGGGTATGACGCCCAGGGCATAGACGGAGGCCTGGTAGCCCTGCTGGCCCAGGGAGGTCTGCCACAGGAACACCAGCACGCAGGCCGCGATGAAGGCTACGGTCAGGACGGGAAAGATATGCGTCGGGTTATCGTCGTGGAGTGGGATCATCCCAGCAACCTGTCCTGGGCCTCCCTGTACTTGGCGGCTGTTTGCCGGGCGACCTCCTCCGGCAATGCCGGACCGGGCGCCTGTTTGTTCCAGTCCAGGGTTTCAAGATAGTCCCGCACGTACTGCTTGTCAAAGCTGGGCGGGCTGATGCCGGTGCGGTAGGAATCCGCGGGCCAGAAGCGGGATGAATCGGGGGTCAGCACCTCATCAATGAGGTATAACTCACCGTTCCCGTCAAAGCCGAATTCCAGCTTGGTATCGGCAATGATGATCCCTCGCTCGGCAGCATATTCGGCCGCCTGCCGGTAGATGGTGAGGCTCAACGTGCGCACCTTGTCGGCCAGTTCGGCGCCAAGCAGGCCGACGGTTTCCGCAAAACTGATATTTTCATCGTGTTCCCCGGCCTCCGCCTTGGTGGATGGCGTGAATATCGGTTCCGGCAACTGTTGCGCCTGCTGCAGGCCGGCCGGTAATTCGATGCCGCAGACCGCGCCCGTGCGCTGGTAGTCTTTCCAACCTGAGCCGATGATATAACCGCGCACGATGGCTTCCACCGGCAACGGCTTCAGCTTCCTGACTACGATGGCGCGGCCTTCCAGTTGTTTGACCTCATCATTGCTGAGGCCGATGGAACCCAGGCTGCGGCCGGTCAGGTGGTTGGCGACCAGGTTCGCCGTCCGGGCAAACCAGAAATTGGACACCGTGGTCAGCACGTTGCCCTTGCCCGGGATCGGGTCGGGCAGCACCACGTCGAAGGCGGAGATGCGGTCGCTGGTGACTATCAGCAGGTGGTCGTCATCGACGTCGTAGATGTCGCGGACCTTGCCCCGGTTCAGCAAGGAAAGGGTGTCGATTTCCGATTGGAATAGTGAATTGTTTGAGTCTGTCATTATAGCTCCTCGTATTGCTTATCTTCAGCAGTCATCGCCAAATGCCGGGGTCAGAGTAAAAATTCTTCGAATTTCTTACTCTGACCCCACCTGCCTGGTCATCTGGATCCCTGCCTGCGCGGGGATGATCCGGCGGCTGTTATTTTTGCCCAGGTGTCGCGTAGCGTCACGATGCGGTTGAACACCGGTCTGTCCTGGCGCCAGTCTTCCCTGTCGGCGCAGAAATATCCCAGCCGTTCAAACTGGAAGCGCTGCCCTGGTTCTGCCTGCGCCAGGTCCGGTTCGATGAGACACCCGTCAAGCGTCTCCAGGGAATCCGGATTGATACAGGACTTCCAGTCCTGATCGCCCCGGTCTGGATTTGCGGCGGAAAACAGCCTGTCGTAGAGCCTGGCCTGCGCACGGCGCGCGTGCCCGGCCGATACCCAGTGAAGCGTCCCCTTGACCTTGCGGCCGTCGGGAGCGCTGCCGCCACGCGTTGCCGGATCATGGCTACAGCGCAACTCAATCACCTCGCCTGTCTTGTCATCCCTGACGACTTCGTTACAGGTAATGAAGTATGCATAGCGCAATCGCACTTCCCGGCCCGGCGCCAGGCGGAAGAACTTTTTCGGCGCATCTTCCATAAAGTCATCCCGTTCGATATAAAGTACCTTACTGAACGGCACCTTACGCGTGCCCATGGACGGATCTTGCGGATGGTTGGCGGCGTCCAGCATTTCCTCTTTGTCATCGGGATAGTTGTCGATTACCACCTTCAGGGGGCGCAATACCGCCATGCGGCGTGGCGCGGCCACGCTCAGTTCGTCCCGGATAACATGCTCCAGCACACCGGCGTCGATCCAGGTGTCGTTCTTGGTCAGGCCGATACGCTCACAGAATTCCCGTATGGACCCCGGCGTGAACCCGCGCCGTCGGAGGCCGGACAGGGTAGGCATGCGCGGGTCGTCCCAGCCGCCCATGTGGCCGTCCTCCACCAGTTCAATGAGCTTGCGCTTGCTCAGCACCGTGTACTCGAGGTTGAGACGGGCGAACTCATACTGGCGCGGGCGGGAAGGCGTATCCAGGTTGTCGATGAACCAGTCGTACAACGGCCTGTGGTCCTCGAACTCCAGGCTGCACAACGAATGGGTCACATGTTCCAGCGCATCCGACAGGCACTGGGTAAAATCGTACATGGGATAAATGCACCAGTCATCGCCAGTGCGGTAGTGGCTGGTTCTGCGGATCCGGTAAATAACCGGGTCGCGCATGTTCAGGTTGGCCGCGGCCATGTCGATTTTCGCCCGGAGCACCAGTTCGCCATCGGCAAACTCGCCGGCCTTCATCCTGTGGAACAGGTCCAGGTTCTCGGCCACCGGTCTGTCCCGCCAGGGGCTGTCGGTCCCCGGTTCCGTCAGCGTGCCGCGGTATTCCCTGATCTGCTCGGCGCTCATGCTGTCCACGTAGGCCTTGCCCTGTTCGATCAGTTCGACCGCAAACCCGAACAGCCGCGCAAAATAGTCCGAGGCAAAAAACAACCTGTCTTCCCAGTCGAACCCCAGCCAGCGGACATCATCCTGGATGGCCTCCACGTACTTCGTGTCCTCCTTTTCCGGGTTGGTATCATCAAAGCGCAGGTTGCATTTTCCCCGGTACTCCGCCGCCATGCCGAAGTTCAGGCAGATTGCCTTGGCATGGCCGATATGGAGGAAACCGTTGGGCTCCGGTGGGAAACGCGTGTGGATGCCGTCAGGGCAGCGGCCCTGTCTTATATCATCGTCGATGATCTTGCGGACAAAATGTGTGGGGGTCGTATTATCCATCCGGCCGCGGGGCCTCAGTTATTGTTAAGGAAACTCTGATTAAATCAGAGTTTCCTGCGATACAGGGATGTATCGCCAAAATCGATGATTATAAATCATTGATTTTGAGAGGAAAACAAAAATCGCATTTTTGTTTTCCGTGCTCTGACAAGTCCAGGATGGACTTGTTCAGAGCTTACTAAAGCATATCCGGTAAATCGCCGTCCAGACCCGTAGCCCGGCGCATCGTGAAATTCTTCAGCGCCTGGAAAGAATTAAACAGTTCCATCCCGGCATTCCTCAGTCCGGGGATGGGTAATGTCTGGTTTTCAAACAGGTATTTTAAACCCTCAAGGGTCATCATCACCATATAATTCTCGCCCTTGCGCCATCTCTCGTACTTTCTCAGCAACGCGGTGCCGCCAGGATCCCGCCCTTTCCTGCCCGCCGTGTTGATGATCTGACACAAAGCGGCCGCGTCCAGCAGGCCCAGGTTAGCGCCCAGGCCGGCCAGGGGATGAACGCTATGCGCGGCATCGCCGATCAGGGCGACCCGGTTGGAACAGTAGCGCCGCGCCTGCGCCCGCTGCAACGGAAAACACTGTCTTGCGCCGACTCCGGTCACCGCGCCCAGGGTGTGCTCGAAAGCCTCCCCGAGGACTCGTTGAAATGCCGTCTCATCCATGGCAAGCAGGTCGTCCGCGTGTCCGGGCGCGGTGGACCAGACCACTCCGCAATGGTTCGGGTCGGCCATGGGCAGGAACGCCAGCGGGCCATCCGACAAAAACCGCTGGCGGGCGACCTGCCCGTGGTCCAACTCGGTCCGGACGATGCCCGCCACGGCCGTCTGCCGGTACTGGTGTACCGGGTATCCTATGCCGGCAAGCTGCCTGACCTTCGACCCCGCGCCGTCGGCCGCGACCAGCAGTTTTGCGGACACCTCCCGGCCGTCACTCAGGGTCACGTTGATGGCGTTGGCCGTATCGCTGAGACGCGCCGGTTCGACGCCTGCATGCACCGAAATGCCGGGCACAGCGGCCCGGGCCGATTCCAGCGCGCCCGCCAGCAGGTTCTGCGGGACAATATGACCCAGGGCAGGCAGGCCGATATCGGCGCTGTCGAAGAACAGGCTGCCGCTGCCGTTCTCATCCCATACGTGCATCTGCCGGAACAGGCCGATGTCCTGTTCCGCAAGCTGCTGCCAGGCCTGCACGCTGGTGAGGATTTTCCCGGATGCCGGGGTCAGGGCCAGCATCCGGGCGTCTTCCGTCCGGGCTTCTGCCGCGGGCCGCCTGTTGCGCTCGACCAGGATACAGTCAATACCGGCCGCGGCCGCAAGTAACGCCATGGCGTTGCCGATCACGCCACCGCCTGTTATGAGAAGTTCCGTATCCGGGGCGCGGGACGCGCCGGAACCGCCCCGGGCAGGCGAGCGTCCTGTGCCTGTTTTCAGTGGCGCGCCCGCCTTGCCTAATCCCCTGAAATCAGGCATGTGTTTTGCCGGCGGCGTACGTAACCCTGTTGCGCGGCTGATGAACTCTTTCTTCATGCCCGGCAGCGTATCCAACGCCAGCATCATGCTGCCGCGTAGTGCGGACTTCAATGGATTGGCGGCGCCGGACGTCCTTTGCAGCATATCCGTGAAACGGACAATCTGGCGCTGGTCGGCTTCCCTCAATGTTGAATATGCGGCCAGGATGTCAGGGGCGCCTGCGTCGCCGCCATTCGCAAGTACCGGGCGCAACAACCCTGCCAGCGCCGCCACGTCCCGCAGGGCCAGGTTAAGCCCCTGGGCGCCGTTGGGGTGAACTGTATGGGCCGCATTACCCAGCAGCACTGTACGGCCGGCTGCCTGCCGTTCCGGCTGAAGCAAAAACAGAGGGTAGGACTGCCTGGGGCCGGGACCGGACAATACCCCCAAGCGCTTGCCGAATGCCTGTTGCAACGGCTCAAGATATCCCTCATCGTCCAGTTGCATATAACCGTCCGACTCCTCTGACGGCGCTATCAGCACCGAGACACAACGCAAGCCACCGTTCAACGGCAGCATTGCCACCAGGCCACCGGGAACAAATCGCTCGTATGCCGTGTTACGGTGATCCCGGGAAACCGTGATATTCGAAACGATGGCCGATTGCCGGTAATCATGGACTCTGGTTTTGATCCCGGCCAGATCCCTCAGGCTGGAAAATGCGCCCTCCGCAATCACCAGCAGCCTGCACTTGATGACTGTCTCCCCACCGGCCTGCCTGATACGCACGGCAACCGACCCGGATTCAGTCTCTATCCCTTCGGCAGTCGCGGGACAGAATATGTCGATATTATCCTTTCCGGTAATTTCCCGGTACAGCGCGCGCCCCAGTTCATGCGCGGGAACCACATAACCCAGCGCATCCTGATCGAGCACGCCGGCGGACATCCTGACACAGCCGAAACGGCCCCGGGTACTGACGTGTATGCGCTCGATGGGACAGACGGCTGTTTCCAGTTTAGGCCATAAGCCTGTCTCGTCCAGCGTCTTCCGGGAGGATAGCGATAATGCCATGCCCCTGGCATCATCACTGTGGGGGTGGTCATCCCGCGCCGGCCTCTCCTCCACCAGGGCAAGGCCGGCTTTTGCTCCCGCAAGGGCGCAGACAAGGCCGGCGCCGGCCATGCCACCGCCAATGACCGCAATATCATACACCGCTCACATCATCCGTTATGCGCCATCAGGGCCTCGATTTCCGGAATGCTTTTGGGCGCATCCCGGCTCAGCACCTCATGCCCGGATTTCGTTACCAGCACGTCATCTTCAATACGCACGCCGATGTTCCACCATTTTTTGGCAAGGCCCTTCTGCGGCGGAAAATATAACCCCGGCTCGACGGTCAACGCCATGCCGGGTTCCAGCATGCGCCACTCATTTCCTAACTTGTAATCACCGACGTCGTGTACGTCCATCCCCAGCCAATGACCGGTCTTGTGCATGAAATAACGTTTATAGTCCTCTTTTTCTATAAGCGTTTGCGCTGATCCCTTCAGGATGCCCAGGGCGACCAGGCCTTCGGTCAACACCTCAACTGCTGAGTCATGGGGTTGATTCCAGTGATTTCCCGGCCTTACCGCGTCAATGGCGGCAAGCTGCGCGGCCAGGACTACCTCGTACACGGCGCGCTGGAGGTCGCTGAAACGGCCGCTGACAGGAAATGTGCGGGTGACGTCGCTCGCATAACCTTCGTATTCAGCGCCGGCGTCAATCAACAGGATGTCCCCGTCCTTCATTTCCCTCGTGTTGTCGATGTAGTGCAGGACGCAACTGTTCGCCCCGCTGCCCACGATGCTCGGATACGCTGCGCTGAATGCGCCCCGGCGCATGAATTCATGGAGCAGTTCCGCTTCGACCTGGTATTCCATCATGCCCGGCCGGCACGCCTTCATCGCGCGCACATGGGCTTTGGCCGAAATAGTTGCGGCATCGCGCAGCTTGCTGATTTCATATCGGCTTTTATACAGGCGCATGTCATGCAGGATGTGGTTCAGGGATATGAATTCCTCCGGCGCGTGCACCCCGGTACGGATCTTGCCGCGTACCTGGTTGACCCAGCCGAGCACGCGCTGGTCGAACGCGATGTCGTTTCCCATGGTGTAATAAATCCGTTCCCTGTTCTCAAGCAATCCGGGCAGTATGTCGTCCATATCGGTAATGGGATAGGCGTCATCCGCGCCGAAATCATTGCAGGCGCCCTCCAGGCCCGCACGGGAACCGTGCCAGACTTCCTGTTCCGGATCACGCTCGCGGCAGAACAGGATAAACTCGCCCTGGTTGCGGCCCGGGATCAGCGCCAGGACGGCTTCCGGTTCCGCAAACCCGGTCAGGTAAAAAAAATCGCTGTCGGGACGATAGCGAAACGCCACGTCCCGGTTGCGTATTTTCTCTGGCGCGGCGGGCAGGATGGCAATGCTGTCATCTCCCAGCATGTCCATGAGTTTCTTGCGGCGCTTGCCGTATTCGCTTTTTTTCATGTGGCGGAGCACGGATTTCAGGTATGTCTTACGGTACCGTGATGGAATGTCAAAAGCAATGATGAAAAGTATTCGACTTCTGAATCGAGTTCTGAACCTTGACCGCCCCGCAACCGCGTTCTATATTGATACATAAAAGCTTGCGTTTAATGGGGATAACCAGCCGCTGGAAATAAGAAAATGCCAGAAAATAATCATGAAAATGTAGACTTGGGGGTACTTGAGGCGCGGGTCGATGATCTCATCAAGACGGTCGACTCGTTGAAAAATGAGAATTCCGCCTTGCGTCACCAGCAAAAAAACCTGATAAGCGAGCGCGCCGTGCTCATCGAAAAAACAGAGCAGGCAAGGTTTCGTGTCGAATCCATGATTGCGCGATTGCGGGCCATGGAAACCCGTTCATGACACAATCCAAGCCGGTTCGGGTATCGATTCTTGACAAGGAATACCTGATATCCTGTCCGGACGATGAGCGCGAGCAGTTGTATGCCGTGGTGGATTTTGTCAATGAAAAATTGCTGGAGGTGAAAGGCAGCGGCAACGTGATCGGGACTGAACGCATAGTCATTATGGCGACGCTCAATATCGCCAATGAACTGCTTGCATACAAACGCAAAAATAAGGACTATACTGAATCTGTGGACTCGATTGTGAAACGCCTGCAAACCAAGATTGACGGCGTTCTGGTCGGGAATGAATAAATTTGGGTATCTTCTGTCGTGTTCGCCAGCGGGCCTACAGAAACTTGAGCTTATTTCCTGTAATGTAGGGAGCTGAACCGCGCTATTGTGTGCAAGCCCACTTGAGGTGGGAAGCCTGATATAACGCCCGCTGTTCCCACTTGAACCTCTGGTTCAAGTTTATTGCCCGCAACGGCACGATGGTTGATACCCACCAGTGTAGAAAAGGGGACAGATTTTAAATCTGTCCCCTTTTGATTTATGGGGTCAGAGTAAAAATTCTTCGAATTTCTTACTCTGACCCCTGGATTTTCATGTCGCCACTGACGACTCATTAACGTATCAGTTGAGAAAGATCCTGTAGGCAGGATTGTTCGTCTCTTCCGAATACTCAATCCCCAGGCCGTCCAGGAATTGCTGGAATTCGCCGGCCTGGTCCTGCGGCACCTGGATGCCCATCAGCACCCGCCCATAAGCAGCGCCGTGATTACGGTAGTGGAACAGGCTGATGTTCCAGCGCGAGCTCATCTGTGTAAGAAAATGCAGCAGTGCCCCGGAACGCTCGGGGAATTCAAACCTGTACAGCAGTTCATCGGTAACCCCGGGCGCATGGCCGCCTACCATGTAACGGATATGCATCTTCGCCACTTCGTCATTGCTCAGGTCGATGACCTGGTAGCCCTTGTCCCGTAAATTTGCCAGTAACTGGTTCTTCTCCCGTACGCCGTGGCGCAACTGCACGCCCACGAAGATATGCGCCTCTTCGGTATCGCAGTACCGATAGTTGAATTCCGTGATCTGGCGCGGACCCAGGTCGTGGCACAGGGTGCGAAAACTGCCGGGACGTTCGGAAATCGTGGTGCATATCAACGCCTCCCGCTGTTCACCCAGCGCGGACAGTTCGGCGATGTGGCGCAGGCGGTCAAAGTTCACGTTGGCGCCGCTGAGAATGGCGACCAGGCGCCTGTCCTTCAGATATTCCCGCTTGACATATTTTTTCAACCCGGTCAGGGCCAGCGCCCCGGCAGGTTCCGGAATGGAGCGGGTATCCTCGAAGATATCCTTGACTGCCGCGCAGATCTCATCAACGCTGACCGGCAGGACCTCATCGACCAGCTCCCGGCAAATGCGGAATGTTTCCTCTCCCGCCTGCTTCACTGCGGCGCCATCGGCGAAGATATCCACGTGGTCCAGGGTAACTCTGTCACCGGCTTCCATCGCCCGGTACATGCTTGCCGCCCCGTCATGCTCCACACCGATAACTTTTGTCCCCGGGCTGGCCGCTTTCACGTACAGCGCGATGCCGGCGATCAATCCGCCGCCGCCGACCGGGACGAAGATACAGTCCGGCGGCTCTTCACACTGCTCCAGCAGTTCCACGCCCACGGTAGCCTGTCCGGCAATGACCAGCGGGTGATCGTAGGGCGGGATGAAGGTCCTGCCTTCCCTGGCAGCCAGTTCTTCTGCGTGCAACCGGGCCTCGTCATAGGTATTGCCGTGCAGGACCACCCTGGCGTCGAGACGCCTTACTGCGCTTACCTTGATCTCCGGCGCAGTCTTCGGCATCACGATGATTGCGCCGATATTCATTTTGCCGGCGGCCAGGGCAACACCCTGGGCGTGGTTCCCGGCGGAAGCCGCGATGACTCCGCTGCGTTTCTGCTCGTCGCTCAGCGTGGCAATCAGGTTATACGCGCCGCGCAACTTGTAGGAAAACACCGATTGCTGGTCTTCCCGCTTCAGCCAGATATGGTTGTCCATCGCCCGGGAAGCCTGGCCGGCGTAATCCAGCGAGGAACGCCGGGCCACGTCATATACCCTGGAGGCTGCCTCGCTGATTAACGGTTGGTATTCTTCAAACATCTGTATAAGATAACATCACGCCGGATTTCCGCCAAAGCCTGCCCTGTATGCCGTGAACAGGCGCGTGCCCCTGCGCAATCCGGCAACGCGGGATTTACCAACAGGACACTCCTCCAGATGAGCCAGGAAAAAAAACAACGGGCCGCCAGGGCCGCTATCGAGTACATTGAAGATGACATGGTCGTGGGTGTCGGCACCGGCAGCACGGTCAACTGCTTCATCGACGAACTGGCGCAAATCCGGCACCGTATCGACGGCGCCGTAGCCAGTTCGGTCGCGACCGAAACCAGGTTAAGACAACATAATATTCCGATTATGGACCTGAACGGCGTGCGCGAGCTCGCGGTTTACGTGGACGGCGCCGACGAGGCGACGCGGCACCTGCAACTGATCAAGGGAGGAGGCGGCGCTTTGACCCGGGAGAAGATCACCGCGGCCGTCAGCGACAGGTTCATCTGCATCGTCGATGACTCGAAAATGGTGGACGTCCTGGGCGCCTTCCCGTTGCCCGTCGAGGTCATCCCCATGGCCCGCAGTTACGTGGCCCGGGAAATCGTGAAACTGGGCGGCCAGCCCGTACTGAGAGAAGACTTTGTCACGGACAACGGTAACGTCATCCTGGACGTGCACAACCTTTCCATCCTTAACCCGTCAGAACTGGAGCAGCAACTCAACCAGGTTGTAGGCGTGGTCACTAACGGCCTGTTTGCCATACGGCGCGCCGACCTGTTGCTGGTAGCTGATGATCGGCAGGTGCATACGATTGCATGATCGGACTCATACAGCGCGTCACCGAAGCCCGGGTGGAGGTCGATAACAGGACCGTAGCGCAGATCGGCCGGGGTATCCTGGCGCTCATCGGGGTTGAAAAACAGGACGACTCCGCGACGGCCCGGCGGCTGGCTCAGAGAATAATCCAGTACCGCATATTCCCGGACGCCGACGGGAAAATGAACCTAAGCCTGCATGACACGGATGGCGAACTGTTGCTGGTCCCCCAGTTCACGTTGCCGGCGGACACCCGCAAAGGCAACCGGCCCAGCTTCAGCTCAGCCGCACCGCCGGAAACGGGGGAACGCCTGTTCCGGGAACTCGCGGACTGCGCCCGGGAGTCTCATGGGCTGGTGCAAACCGGGGTTTTCGGCGCAAACATGCAGGTTTCGCTTAACAACGACGGTCCCGTGACATTCTGGTTGCAGGTTTAAGGAGACCCGGCCCCCTCCTTCAAGGCCCGTCGGCTCCATTCTATCCAGGAGCCGTCGTACAGGTGTAATCTTTCAACGGGGAATCCCATCAGGTAGAGCGCGAACAACGGTGTGGCAGCGCGTACGCCGGAGTGGCAATAGAAGATGTGATCGTGTCCGCGTTCAAAACCCGCCTGCATCAACAGCTCGCTGATCTCGGCGGCGGTCCGGAACTCTGACGGGCGGCCTTCGGACGCCTTGCGGAAATCCTTCCAGCCGATATATCGGGCCCAGCCGATGCGCCCTGCCGGCAGGCCGCCGATGCTCCTCGAACCGTCCCATTCCGCCGGCGCGCGGGCGTCCCAGACATGGGTTGCCGCGTCCGAGCGGCCCTGGTGGACGTCGGCCATATCTGCCGTCCAGCCGGCGAGGGCGGGCGTAGCTATGAAATTCCCGGTTTTCCCGGCAGAACGTCCGGGGCCGCGTTCAACGTTGTACCCTGCATCTTTCCAGGCATCCAGGCCGCCGTCCAGCACCCGGACATCGGGTTTTCCGTAAAGGCGGAAGAGCCACCAGAGGCGTGCGGCGTCGTAGGCGTCATCATAGACCACGACAGTGGAATCGTTGTCGATACCGAGTTCGCGCGCGAATTCCTGGAAGCGTTCGCGGTTCACCGCCATGCCGGCCTTGCCGGTGTAGGCCTTGCGCGGGGCATGGAGTGCGCCGGGAATGTGCTCAAGTAGCCAGGAGACTTGTTTCACCGCAGCCAGTACGACCGGTTTGGGGCCCTGTCCGTCCAGCATCGATTTAACCTCAGCCGCGGTAACCAGGGTATGCCCGCGCGGGAAGCCCTTGTACTGCTCGGCCTGCAACGGGCCGCACAGGAGCAGGAGAACGAGAGGAAAGAGAATGGCGCGGTACATGGTTAAATTATATCTCATTCAAGCCAGTCCCTGGGCGTGAGAAATTCCTCTACCAGGCGGGCTTCATCCGAGCCCGGTTCCTCCTTGCGGTTATATTGCCATTGCACGCGGGGCGGCAGCGACATAAGGATTGACTCGACCCGCCCGTCGGATTGCAGGCCGAATAATGTGCCGCGGTCGTAAACCAGGTTGAACTCCACGTAGCGCCCGCGCCGGTATAGCTGAAAATCCTTCTGCTGATCGGAATACGTTGTGTCTTTCCGGCGTTCGACGATGGGCCGGTACGCAGGCATGTAATGGTCGCCCACGCTGCGCATGAACTCAAAACACCTGGCAAATCCCCAGTCATTCAGGTCGTCAAAAAACAGCCCGCCTATGCCCCGCGCCTCGCCGCGATGGCGAATGAAGAAGTAGTCATCGCACCATTGCTTGAATTTCGGATAAACGTCTTCCCCAAACTCCACACAGGCGGTATGGGCAACACTGTGCCAGTGCCGGGCGTCCTCCTCAAACCCGTAACAGGGAGTCAGGTCGAATCCGCCGCCGAACCACCACACTGGTTCCGCGCCGGGTTTCTCCGCGACGAAGAACCGAACGTTCATGTGGGAGGTGGGCACAAAGGGATTTTCCGGATGGATCACTGCCGAGACCCCGATCGCCTGGAAACTGCGACCCGCCACCTCCGGCCTGCTGATGCTGGCGCTTGGCGGCAACCGGTCGCCATGGACATGGGAAAAATTCACGCCCGCTTTCTCGAAAACGGCGCCGCGCTCCAGTGCCCGGCTGATACCGCCGCCGCCCTGCCGGCGTTCCCAGGCATCCTCATGGAAGCGCGCGCGGGTATCCACGTCTTCTACTTCGCCACAGATCCTGTCCTGCAAGGCCAGCAGGTAGGTTTCTACGTCACCGATATTAATTGTCCCGCTCATGAAGACCTGAAAGTATGGAACTCCGTCCTCCGTATTCTACTCTTTTTCTGTCCTCTGTCCTCAGCCCCCTGTTTCCTGTATCCTGTGCGCTGATTTGGCTCTTATACGATACTTATCGGCAGACAGACATGAGCAATGAAAGACTGGCCTCGATTGACAGGTCCACAAAAGAGACGCAGATAGCCGTCGAACTGAACCTGGACGGGACGGGCGCCGCCGACCTTGACATCGGCGTTCCCTTTCTCGAACACATGCTCGACCAGGTGGCGCGGCACGGCATGTTCGACCTGGCCGTCAAGGCAAAAGGCGATCTTGAAATCGACGCGCACCACACCGTCGAGGACGTCGGCATTTCCCTGGGGCAGGCCTTCAGGCAGGCGCTGGGGGACAAACGCGGGATCCGCCGTTACGGGCATGCTTACGTGCCCCTGGACGAAGCGCTGTCGCGGGTAGTCCTGGATTTCTCCGGCAGGCCCGGCCTGGACTACCACGTCGAATATCCCCGGGCCCGTGTAGGTGAATTCGACATCGACCTGCTGCGGGAATTTTTCCAGGGGTTCGTCAACCATGCGATGGTCACCCTGCACATCGATAATATCCGCGGGAGGAACACGCACCACATCGCGGAGACGATCTTCAAGGCCTTCGGCCGCTCCCTGCGCGTTGCCGTGGAGCGGGACCCGCGCATGGAAGGAATTCTGCCCTCGACAAAAGGCAGCCTGTAACCTGTCATCCGCCCATGGGAGCAACCGCGCGTAAAACCGTCGCCATCCTGGACTATGGTTCGGGCAACTTGCACTCAGTGGCAAAAGCGCTTGAATTCGTGGCGGGCGGGGATTACTCGGTGCTGGTCAGCGATGATCGCGACACGGTCCTGGCGGCCGAACGCATCGTCTTTCCCGGACAGGGCGCCATAGGCCAGTGCATGCAGACGCTGGTTGACAAGGACTTTCCGGCCCTGCTCAGGGATTGTATCCTCAACAAGCCCTTTCTCGGTATCTGCCTGGGTCTGCAAACCCTGATGGACTACAGCGAGGAGGACAACGGAACTGAAGGCCTGGCGCTGATACCGGGGAAAGTGCTCAGGTTCCCGCCGGCTGCCAGGGATAAAGGCGGCGACCCGTACAAGATACCGCACATGGGCTGGAACAAGGTAACACAGACAACGCCGCATCCCCTGTGGAACAACATCAGGGACGACGAACGGTTTTACTTCGTCCACAGTTACTATGTGAGGCCGGAGAACGACAGCGATTCAACCGGGGTCACGGAATATATCGTCCGTTTTACTTCCGCCGCGGCGCGGGACAACCTGTTCGCCACGCAATTCCACCCGGAAAAGAGCCAGCGTCCGGGACTCACGCTGCTCAGGAATTTCCTGGACTGGCGGCCATAGCCGCCCTTGGCAAAAACACCAATATATGACAGGGGGCAGTCCTGAACTGCCCCCGATATCTGGCCTGGAAAATTAAGAAACTGAGTCTTTCAGAGCTTTCAGCAGCGTCGCGCGCACGGCTACGGTTGCCGGTTTTGCCGCGATGGTGATTCTCTCACCGGTAGCCGGGTTTATGCCGGGACGTTCCGGACGGGCGGGTTTTATAACCCGGCTCAATTTAACGCCCATTGAGGGGATGGTGAATTCCCCGGAGGCGCCATTCTGCAGATGACGTACGGCCAGTCCGGCCATAGAGTCCAGTACTGCCCCAACCTGTTTTTTTGTCAGGCCCGTGTCTTCTGCTATATGTGCCAGAATTTGAGATTTGGTTTGCTTCTCAGCAATCGCTTGCGGTCTATCAGACATGTCTGCCTCTCTCTATGGAAGTATGTGTTTAATGTCTATTGTTCGTGTAACCGATCACTCCCTGATATAAGGTAATCCCTGACGCAGCTATTCACAAATTATGTCTTTGGAATGCCCCCTCCCCAAGCTACGATTATATTACAAAAAAACGGCTTGTGGGGAAATATTTACGGCAAGCGTTTTCAACGCCCTGTCCTGTTGCACAGGGACCGGAACAGCTCCCTGTTGCCGGCAGAAACAAATGCGTCAAAATGGCGCTGGAACTTTTTTTTCGTCGCTTTTTCCCGCTTTGCGTAGATCCTGCCCAGGTAATCCATGGCGGCCTTGACATCGCGGTGCCGCCGCCCGGGAAAATTTTCCTGCCAGTGGCTGAGATATTCCTGTTGAACCTGGTAATCGACAATATCTCCCAGCACATTCTGGAGTTTGCGTAACTGCCTTATCGCCCGCTCCACGTCCCGTGCGGGGTACAGGGTGCGGAACGCTTCCAGCAGGTAACGCAGTTTTTTGCCGGAAATGCGTAATTCATGCAAGGCTTCGTCGGACTTCGCGCCCGCCGCCCGGCGGCCGTGTTTTCGCATCCGTTTCCAGGCCTTCCATATGGCCTCTCCGGCAGCGTCGCCGACGACGGGAGCCGTCCCGGTTTCCTCCCGGGCCTGTCGCTGCAGGGCTTCACGCCAGTCGTGCACGTAATTATGAAAGCGATCCGAATCCAGCGCGCTCAGCAGGTCCGTTCTCTCCGTCCCACGGCGCTGCTCCAGGAATGACTGCAACGGCATTAACTGCTCATACATCCCGGCAGGCAGCAATTGCCGGTACTGCCGGAAGGCGAGCAAAAATACATCTATATCACGCAGGGTGGAAGTCTGTTTGCTGAGCCAGGAAAAAAACTCCCTGCCCAGGTCCCGTACCGGTGCCGGCAGGGCGTCCTTGAGACCGGAGATTAACGATCGGCTGCGGCGGCTGGCGACCCTGAAATCATGCAGAAACTCCGCATCGATATCATCCCTGATCCCCGGTATATTGCTTTCCATCAAATCCAGCTGCGAGAGCAGTACGGCCGACAGTGCCTGGCGGATCGCCATACCCCGGTTCAGTTGCATATTCATTTTTGACGAATAATGTACGGGGGTCCTGCCCTGTCCTCCGAATCATTGGCCGGCAGCAGCCGTTGCCTCCCTGGCGAGTGCGCGGTACGCGATATCGGTGCGGTAAAACAGGGCGTCACAATCCACGGCTGCAACCGCCCGGTATGCCTCGTCCCTGGCCCCGGTGACGCTGTCGCCCAGGGCAGTCACACACAGCACCCTGCCGCCGTTGGTGAGAACCTCGTCCCCTTCCTGCCGGGTTCCAGCATGAAAAACCTTCACCGGCCCGTCTGCCTGTTCCAGGCCGTTAATCGCCCTGTCCCGGGTCGCGCCTTCGGGATACCCCGACGAAGCCATCACCACCCCAACGGCCGGGCGCGGGTCCCAGGACACCACATCCGCGCGCAGCCGTTGCGACAGCGCCATATCGCACATTGCCGGCAAATCTCCCTTGAGGCGCATCAGGATGGGCTGGGTCTCAGGGTCGCCGAGGCGGCAGTTGAACTCGAGAACTTCGGGGTTGCCGTCTGCATCCACCATCAGCCCGGCATACAGGAACCCGCGATAGGGGGCGCCTTCCTCGCGCATGCCGGCAATGGCCGGTTCAATGACACGCCGCATGATCCTGTCATGCAAGGTGTCGTTCATGATGGAAGAAGGGGAATACGCGCCCATGCCGCCGGTGTTGGGCCCGGCATCACCGTCATCCCTGGCCTTGTGGTCCTGGGAACTGGCCAGCGGGATTGCTCTCTCGCCGTCGCTGATCACGATGAAGCTGGTCTCCTCTCCGTCAATGAAATCTTCTATCACTACCCGCCGTCCGGCTGCGCCGAACTTGCCGCCGGACATCATGCCGGTCACCGCCTGTCCGGCCTCCGCACGGGTACGGGCAACGGTCACGCCTTTGCCCGCGGCCAGTCCGTCTGCCTTCACCACTATCGGGAAATTCCTCGTCTCCAGGTAGCCCAGGGCCGCGTCAAGTTCGGTAAAGCTCTCATAATCGGCAGTCGGAATACCGTGCCGGCGCATGAAGGCCTTGCTGAAGTTCTTCGAACCTTCCAGCATGGCGGCCTGCGCGGAGGGACCGAAGCAGCGCAGCCCCGTCTTCTCAAACACATCCGTGATGCCGGCAACCAGCGGCGCTTCGGGGCCTACTATGGTCAACGCCACGGCGCGCGCGCGCGCAAATTCAACCAGGCCTTCCGTATCAGAAGGCGCAAGGGGGACATTTTCGACCTTATCCTCAAGCGCCGTGCCTGCGTTGCCCGGCGCCACATAGATTTTTTCCACCTCCGTCGATTGCGCCGATTTCCATGCCAGGGCGTGTTCCCGCCCGCCGCCGCCGATGATCAGGACGTTCATCAGTGCCGGAAGTGGCGCATCGAGGTGAATACCATTGCCATGTCGTGTTCATCCACTGCCGCGACGACCTCGCTGTCCCGCACCGAACCTCCCGGCTGTATCACGGCCCTGATGCCTGATTCTGCGGCGGAATCGATGCCGTCCCGGAACGGAAAAAACGCATCCGACGCCATTACCGCGCCGGCGACCTCAAGACCGGCATCGGCGGCCTTGATGGCGGCGATACGGGCGCTGTAGACCCGGCTCATCTGGCCGGCGCCGATACCCACCGTCCGGTTGTCCCTGGCATAGACGATGGCGTTTGACTTTACGTATTTAACCACCTGCCAGGCAAACAGCATATCCTTGAGTTCCCCGGTGCCGGGTTTGCGCCGGGATACCACGTTCAATTGATCCGGCTTGACCGTTCCGGTATCGGAGTCCTGGACCAGCAAGCCGCCGCTGACGCGTTTCAGCTCCAGTTGCGCGGGCCGGGAAACCCGTTCGCCGGTTACCAGCACCCGTACCCCCGGCTTTGTTTCCGTGATGGGAAGGACTCCCTCTTCCAGGTCCGGCGCCAGGATGACCTCCACGAACTGCTGTTCGATGATACTCTGCGCGGTCTCCCGGTCCAGGCTGCGATTGAATGCGATGATTCCGCCGAACGCGGAAACCGGATCAGTCTCGTAGGCCGCGGCATAAGCATCTTTGAGCGACCCTGCCGCCGCTACGCCGCAGGGATTCGCATGCTTGACGATAACGCAGGCAGGACCGTCAAACCCCGACACGCATTCCAGGGCCGCGTCGGCGTCGGCAAGATTATTGTAGGAAAGTGCCTTCCCCTGCAACTGGCGGGCCGCGGCCAGCGTGCCGGCGGCGGGTTCCGGTTCCGTATAGAAGGCCGAGGACTGGTGCGGGTTCTCGCCGTACCTCAGTTCTTCGGCGAGGGCGAACTGCATAGTGTAGGTGTGCGGGTAATTCCGGCTGTTGCCCTCGTGGTCCGAGGCGCCGAGGTAGTTGGCCACGTTGGCATCGTAGTTCGCCGTGTGTGAAAAGACCTTTTGCGCCAGCCGGAAACAGGTCTCCACACTCAGCCGGGCGCCGTTCTCACGCAGTTCTTTCAAGACCGCGGGGTAGTCCGCCGCATCAACGATGACGCCGGTATATTCATAATTCTTGGCTGCGGCCCTGAGCATCGTCGGCCCGCCTATATCGATGTTTTCGATCGCCTCGGCCAGGGTGCAATCGGCGCGCTTGACGGTGGCCTCGAACGGATACAGGTTGACGACAACCAGGTCTATGGGCGGAATATCCAGTTCTTCCATGATGCCGTCATCAAGCCCGGGGCGACCGAGCAGGCCGCCGTGGACCTTCGGGTGCAGGGTTTTTACCCTGCCGTCCATGATCTCCGGAAACCCCGTGTAGTCGGATACGTCCGTAACCTGGATGTTATTGGACCCGAGCAGCCTGAAAGTGCCGCCGGTGGAGAGCATGGCGATGCCCATCTGCTCGAGCTCACGGCAGAATTCCACGATGCCGGTTTTGTCCGAGACGCTGATCAGCGCGCGCCTAACATGAGCCGGCATTTCTTACCATCTCAGCGCACTATACCGTATTTCTTCAATCGCCCCAGCACCGTTCCCCTGTTCAGTCCCAGGGCTTGCGCGGCGCGGGTAATGTTACCGTTATATTGATTTAATACGATTTCGAACATCGGTTTCTCGACCTGGGAAATGACCAGTTCATACAGGTCCGAGGTATCCTGGCCATCCAGGTCATCAAAATAATTCGTCAGGGCTTTTTCGACGCAGCCACCCAAGTGTCCTGGCGCGGCCGATTTTTGAGTTGAATCCCGTTTAGGTGTTGTCATTGGTTGTTTGTGATTGCGGCTTTATCGTTCTGATCCTGCTTCGTCCCTTCCCTGATTTTTTCACAATAGCAATCAACGCACGTTCATGCAATATCTTTCGGTATACAGGTCGTCAGTGGAAGCGGAAGCGAAAACTTACCGCTTCCTGGGACGTGCCGGAAAGTTCCAGACCGAAATGGACCGGTACGCCGGGCGGCATGCCGCCGGAAGAGTTCACGCCGGGACCCAGGTATTCCTCAGGCTTGAAGCGGCCGCGGGAAATAACCTGCCCGTCGGTTGAGAAGATCAGCAATACAATGTCGGGAAAAGGCTGTATAAATTCGGCGCCGTTGACCATGGTGGCGCTTGCCAGCAGGGCGTTCCGGTAACGCGGGTGCTGGGTTACCTGCCTGTTCAGCAGTTCGATGGCGGATACATCGCGAAAACGGATCGGTTCACACTGCAAACTCTCGCAGACCTGCTCCACCCAGGGAACCAGCGCCGGGTATGCGCGCATCAGCCCGTCCCTGTTGAACCAGGCAAGCTGCGCAACGGCGATGAGGGACAGGACAAAAACCAGGCTGCCCCAGATTAGGCGCGCGGGTGAACCGGTCTTTTTCTCCGTATCGCCGGCAAGTACGGGCGGCAGGTCGGGCAGGGCTTCCCGGCTCTCATCCGTATCCGTCGTTTCGGTCGCGGCAGTCTCCTGCTCCCGCGTCAACGCCTCATCCGGTTGCAGGACAGTTTCAGCCGGTTGTTCCGGCTCGATGTCTTCCGGGGTTGGTTCTGCCGGGGTTGCCTCTTCCGGGGCCGCTTCTTCCGCGACGGGTTGATACTGTTCCGGTTCCACCGGTTCTGGTTCGGGCGCTTCCTCCGGTTCCGGTTCCGCCGGCTCGGGTTCCGCCGCTTCCTCCGGCTCCGGCTCGATGCTTACTGCCGGCGGTTCTGCCGCGGCTTCATCCGTTTGGCGCAGGGTCGGCAGTCGTTTCAGCGGGGTGTCGGACAACCGTTCCAGCGCATAGAACGTCTCTCCGCAATTGCCGCACCTGACCCAGCCGTCGGCAGCCCCAAGCTGGGCCGCTCGTATGCGAAACTGGCGCTTACAGGAGGGGCAGTCAGTGAACATGGAGAGTTATTTAAGACCGAGCTTGTTTTCCAGGTAATGGATATCGGTCCCCCCGGCAACGAACGCTGCGTCATCCAGCAATCTTTGCTGCAAGGGGATATTGGTCTTGATGCCTTCAATGACGAGTTCCGACAGGGCCGTGGACATGCGCGCCAGGGCCAGGTCGCGGGTCTCGGCGTGCGCTATCAACTTGGCGATCATCGAATCGTAGTGCGGTGGTATGCTGTAACCATCGTAAATATGGGTCTCCACGCGGACTCCCGGGCCGCCGGGCTGGTGAAAATGGCTGACCCGGCCCGGCGAGGGCATGAACGTATCGGGGTCCTCTGCCTGGATGCGGCATTCCAGCGCATGGCCGCGGAAGCGGATGTCATCCTGCCGATAACTGAGCGCCTCGCCATCCGCAATGCGCAGTTGCTCCTTGACGATATCCACACCGGTCACCATCTCGGTGACGGGATGCTCCACCTGGATGCGGGTATTCATCTCTATGAAGTAAAACTCCCCGTCCTCATAGAGAAATTCCATGGTGCCGGCGCCGCGATAACCCATTGACTTGCAGGCATGAACACAGGTTCTGCCGATCTTGTCCCGAATTTTGTCCGTAATCCCGACCGCCGGCGCTTCCTCCATCACCTTCTGGTGGCGCCGCTGCATGGAACAGTCCCGTTCCCCCAGATGTATGACGTTGCCGGCTTCATCCGCCAGGATCTGGATTTCGATATGGCGCGGGCGTTCGAGAAATTTTTCCATGTACAAGGTGTCGTCGCCGAACGCGGCAGCCGCTTCGGCGCGGGTCACCGCTACGGCATTGCGCAGGGTCGCCTCCCCGCGCACTATGCGCATCCCTCTCCCGCCGCCGCCGGCCGCGGCCTTGATGATGACCGGGTAGCCCAGTTCCCTGGCGACCCTGCCGATCTCATCGATATCGTCACCGATATCGCCATCGGAACCGGGCACGCAGGACACGCCGAATTTTCGCATCTGTTCACGCGCCGAGATCTTGCTGCCCATCAGACGGATGGTATCGGCGCGCGGACCGATGAAGACAAACCCGCTTTCCTCGACCCGTTCGGCGAAATCGGCATTCTCTGCCAGGAATCCGTAGCCCGGATGGATCGCCGCGGCATCGGTGACTTCCGCCGCGCTGATGACAGCCGGGATATTCAGGTAGCTGCCCGCGGACGGGGCAGGACCGATGCAGACCGCTTCATCGGCGAGCAGTACGTGCTTCTGTTCCCGGTCCACCTCGGAGAACACGGCCACGGTCCTGATGCCGAGTTCGCGGCAGGACCGCAGGATACGCAGGGCAATTTCTCCCCGGTTGGCAATGACCACTTTCTCAAGCATGGTTATCTCTGGGAAGCCAGTGGAGTACTGTGTCGCCCTCCGGGCGACCCATTGAATGACTGGATTCCCGCCTGCGCGGGAATGACGCATGAGGGGTGTCGCTCATTCCTCCTTCGTCATGCCGGACTTGTTCCGGCATCCAGTGGAATATCGTGTCGCCTGAAAGGCGACTCATTCTACGCATCGCGGATGATGAACAGGGGCTGCCCGTATTCCACCGGTTCGCCGTTGTTTGCCATGATGCGGCTGACCACGCCGGCCTTTTCGGATTCCACCTGGTTCATGATTTTCATCGCTTCGATAATACAGAGCACGTCGCCTTTTGCCACGGTCTGGCCCAGTTCGACGAAGGACGGTTTGCCGGGGGCCTGGGCTTCATAGAAAATCCCCACCATGGGTGAACGGATGATGTTGTCCTCCGGCTCTTCGGCCTCTGCCGGTTCAGGGGCCGGCGCAGGTTCCACGGCGGGGGCGCTGTGCTGGGCGGCAGCCTGTAGTTCCCTTGCCGGTGCGGCGCCGGCTACCTGTGCCGGCGCGTGCTGGTTACGGCTGACCCTGACGGAATCCTTGTCCTCGTGGATCTCGATCTCATCGATGGCGGATTCCTCCAGCATCTCGATCAGCTTCTTTACTTTTCGTATATCCACGCGTTCAGCCCTTTAATTTTTCCGCTGCCACCTGCAATGCCAGTCCGTAACCCGGCGCGCCGGCGCCGCTGATCACCGCCACGGCCTGGTCCGACAGGTAGGAATGGCGCCGGAATTCTTCCCGGGCAAACACGTTGGACAGGTGGATTTCAATAAACGGGATGGAAACGCCGGAAAACGCATCCCTGAGGGCGATGCTGGTGTGGGTAAACGCCCCGGGATTGATGATGATGAACCCAACGCCTTCCTGCTTAGCCCGGTGGATGCGGTCCACCAGTTCATGTTCGGCGTTGGACTGGAAACAGTCCAGGCTGTGGCCCATGCGTTCGGCGGCCGCCACCAGGTCCCGGTTGATGTCATCGAGGGTGGTGGTCCCGTAAACCTCCGGCTCCCGCTCCCCGAGCAGGTTCAGGTTGGGTCCGTGCAATACCAGTATCTTTGCCATAACAATTCGTCATTTCCGCGCATGCGGGAATCCAGTCAATTTAAAGTCGCCACAGGCGACACATTTATATTACCAGATAAAATCAGGATAGATCGATGCAATTTACCACATAATAGCAGAAAATTGACGAAGTT
>JAPPLI010000059.1 GCA_028819495.1 Gammaproteobacteria bacterium
GCCTGGCAGGCACAGCCCGTCGCAACGCTCCTCAGGTAAGGCAGATATACTGCACAGGCGGTATTATAGTACAATCAGAACGTGAGCGACAGACTTAACCGGCGGCAGTTCATCGGACAGTGTGCCCATACGGTAGGTTCCATGAGCATCGTGGGCCTGCTGCTCGGCACTTATGCGCGCCGTTCCGCCTCCACGCCGGCGCGGGCCATCCGCCCGCCGGGGGCGATCGCGGAGGAGGATTTCACCGGCGCCTGCGTGCGTTGCGGCCTGTGCGTGCGGGATTGCCCCTACAACACCCTGAAACTGGCTGAATTCGGCTCCGACGTTGCCACGGGGACGCCGTATTTCATTGCCCGGGACATACCCTGTGAAATGTGCCAGGACATTCCCTGTGTCGCGGCCTGCCCGACGGACGCCCTGAGCAAGGACCTCACGGACATCCGCGACGCCGACATGGGCGTGGCGGTGCTGACCGGTCCCGATACCTGTTACAGTGTCACCGGCGTCGCCCACTGCCGGGCCTGTTACGTCGCCTGTCCGATCAGGAACGAAGCCATTACCATGGAGCAGAAGCGGGTGGGCAACCGCATTTATTTCGAACCCACGGTGCATGCGCAACACTGCACCGGGTGCGGGAAGTGTGAGCAAGGCTGCGTAACGGAGGAAGCCTCCATCAAGGTGCTGCCCAGGCACCTGGCCAAGCACGACGCCGGCAGGATTGCATGAGTGAAACCGCTCCGGCGGCGACTGAACGCGGCCTGTGGCAAAGGAACAAGTGGCTGCTGCTGCGCCGTACGACCCAGTTTTCCATCCTGTTCCTGTTCCTGCTCGGTCCCTGGTTCGGCATCTGGTGGCTGAAGGGTAACCTGGCGTCCAGCATGGTGCTGGGCACGGTTGGCCTGACCGACCCGTTCATCCTGTTGCAATCCCTGGCCGCGGGCCACGTCGCGGGGCAGGCGGCGATCACCGGCGCGATCATCGTGTTCATCTTCTATTTCCTGGTCGGCGGGCGGGTGTACTGCTCCTGGGTGTGCCCCATTAACGTCGTCACCGATGCCGCCAACTGGTTGCGCAACCGCCTGAAACTGAACCTGAGCTGGCAGTTGAAGAAATCGACCCGGCTCTGGATCATGGTCATGGCGCTGGCCACCTCGGCCGTCACCGGCGCCATCGCCTGGGAGGCGGTCAACCCGATCACCATGCTGCAGCGCGGCCTGGTGTTCGGCATGGGGCTGGCCTGGGTCATCGTGCTGGCCGTGTTCCTGTTCGACCTGGTGGTCACGCGCCGGGGCTGGTGCAGCCACCTGTGCCCGGTAGGCGCATTCTACGGCCTGGTCGGCAAGCGCTCGCTGGTGCGCATGAACGCCCCGGAACGGACGGCCTGCACCGACTGCGGCGACTGCTTCCGGGTGTGCCCGGAACCCCACGTGATCATCCCGGCCCTGAGACCAGAAAAAGATACCGACACCTCCGTGATCCTGGATAGCGACTGCACCAACTGCGGCCGCTGCATCGACGTGTGCGACGAGGAGGTGTTCAGGTTTTCCACGAGATTCGGGTAGCCGGACTTAGTTTTTTCTCCTGTCTTTCGGGAAATATTCCCGTTATCATGCGTGGACTTTTCATCCGGATAGAACATGGTGTTTCCAATTGTAAGGAATATCCCGTATTTCCTGGCCGTGACGCTTGCCGTCGCGTCCTGCATCGTACGGGCCGACCTGACTGACATGAAAGTCTACTCGCCCATCGTGGAGAAGGGAGACCTGCAATTCGAGATTATCGGCAACGTGGTCGTCGATGATGACGATGAATACCACGGTTTCAAGCACCAGGAGTTCGAGCTTGAATACGGGGTGACTGATTCCTGGGCTACCTCCATCACTGCAAGCCTGATAGAACCTGCCGGTAAGGGGGTCAAGTATGACATCCTGGGCTGGGAGAACACGTTGCAACTTACCGAGGAGGGCAGGTACTGGCTGGATTTCGGATTCCATACTGAAATTGAGGTGAACGACGAGGGCGATGAACCCCATAACCTGGAGGGGCGGTTCCTGTTTCGCCGGGTCTCCGGGCGTTTTGAGCATATCCTTAACGTGAATTTCGAGCAGCAGTTCGGCAGCGCCGCGGACGAGAGCACTGAACTGGAGTATATCTGGCGCACGAAATACAGCCTGGATGATGACACTGCTATCGGCTTCGAAGCGTTCGGCGCGCCGGGCGAAATCAAGTACCTGCCGGCCTTGTCGGAGCAGGATCACCGCCTGGGGCCGGCGTTTTACCGCGACGTGAAGGTCGGTGACATTACCGTGGAAGTGAACCTGATCTGGTTGATCGGCCTCACTGAAGGCAGCGCCGCCCACACCCCGCACTGGCAGATTGAGATAGAATTCTAGCTCTTGCCGTCATTCCTGTTAATTTTCCGGGGTCAGAGTAAGAAATTCGTCAGAATTTTTACTCTGACCCCCAATATCCTTATACTGTCCTTATTTTTCCCATGAGCGGAACCGACTTTTCACTTCATTACCCCTTCGGCAGGAACGTGCCTGAGCCGGGGGGCTACATGGAAATCCGTCCCGGCATCTTCTGGCTGCGCATTCCGCTACCGGGCAGGCTGGATCACATCAACCTGTGGCTGCTGGATGCCGGCGAGAGCTGGACTCTGGTCGATACCGGCCTCTCCTGGCTGGAAGCGCGGCAGGCATGGAAGAGGATAGCGGCCGACCTGGTGCGGGACAAACCCGTGAACCGGATCATCGTCACCCATTTTCACCCGGACCACGTCGGCCTGGCCGGTTACCTGGGCGGGAAATTCAGCGCGGAGCTGGCCATGACCCGGATGACGGCGGTGCGGACCCGTTTCCTGCTCGATGCCGTCAATGATGACTGGAGGGAGGCCGTCAACGTGTTTTGCCGCCTGCACGGCATCGGGCCGGAAGAGCAATACCTGGATTTCGTTACCGGGCAGCGTTACCGGACCGCGGTGAGCAGGCTGCCGGAAACCGTCACTGTCCTCGACCACGACCGGCCCATCGCCATTGGAGACCATACCTGGCAGCCCCTGGTGGTGAACGGCCACGCGGAAGACCACATGGCGCTGTTCTGCCCGGACCTGGAGTTGCTGATCTCCGGCGACCAGGTGCTGCCGACCATCACCAGCAACGTCGCCCTGCATATCAATAATGACGACAAGGATGCCTTGGATGAGTACCTGGCGTCCATGACCCGGTTCGGGCAGTTGCCGGAGGATACGCTGGTGCTGCCTTCCCACGGGCGGGTGTTTACCGGGTTATACAAGCGGATTGCAGCGATAAACCATAGCCATGACAAGCAGTTGGACAAGGTTCATGCACTGTGCGAGGTCCCCGGCAGCGCCTGGGACCTGTCCCCGAAGTTATTTTCCCGGCCCCTGGACGACTTCAACCGCATCATGGCCTTCGGCGAGACCCTGGCGCACCTCGAATATCTGCACAACCGCGGGAAACTGACGAAGGAAATGCGTAACGGGACGTGTTACTACTCGTCATCAGCCCGTGACCTGAAAGTCCCGTAAAGATATTGAAGTTATCCCGGGGATAGCAGACAATACGCCCTCACTGCCGGAATAGCTCAGTCGGTAGAGCAACGCATTCGTAATGCGTAGGTCGGGAGTTCGAGTCTCCCTTCCGGCATATTTTCAATGTTTCCACAATTCCCCGGAAGTCCTGTAAGTCCATGAAAATCAATGCCTTATTTGTACCGTATTAACTTGACAATTCCCCGGAAGTCCCTATAATACCAGTATTGAACGTTACCAATGGCGTTACCAACGGGGAAACACTATGTCGAGAATCAGAACAGCATTACAAGTCAAATCCTGCAATGCGGACGGCCTGCACCTGGCCGCGCCTACGCTGTACCTGGCAGTGACCAACGGCGGCAGGGGCAAGTCCTGGATTCAGTTTCTTACGATCAACGGCAAGCGCCACAAAATCGGCCTGGGTTCCGTGAACCTGGTTTCGCTGGCCGAGGCGCGAGACCAGGCGCATGAAAACCGGCGAGCGGTTCAGGCGGGCGGCGATCCCCTGGCCGAAAAGCGCCGGGCCGTCATGCCGACCTTCCGGCAGGCCGCTGTCCGGACGATTGCGGCGCGTCAACCGCGCTGGCGCAACGGGCAGACGGCGGCGATCTGGAGCAAGGTACTTGGCAAACACGTGTATCCGGCAGTGGGCGCAACCCCTGTTGACAAGATAGGACGCGAGGACGTGTTGCGTATCCTGACTCCGATCTGGGCGTCCAGGCCGGAACAGGCCCGGCGGGCGCGGCGCATGATGCGGGCCGTGTTCCTGTGGGCGCAAGCGCACGGCCTGATTGACACCAACCCGGCGGGCGAGGTGATAGACGGCGCACTGCCGGCGCAACCGGCGGTAAAAGCCAACCTGCGGGCCTTGCCCTGGCGCGAGGTTCCGGCGGCGCTGGACACGGTAGAGCAATCCCCGGCAAGCCTGGCCGCACGGCTGGCCCTTCGCTTCCAAATCCTGACGGCTTGCCGGGGCGGGGAAATCCGGGGCGCTGCCTGGGCTGAAATCGATCTCGAGGGCGCAACCTGGACGATCCCCGGCTTGCGCATGAAGTCCAATCGGGAACACCGGGTCCCATTGACCGCGCCGGCGCTGGAAATCCTGGAACAGGCAAGGGCGCTTGCCGATGGTTCCGGCCTGGTTTTTCCTTCCCCGAGGCGTCCGGGCAGGCCACTGTCCGACATGGCGTTTACCAAAGTGCTACGCGATACCGGCCTGGCCGACCGCACAACGGCGCACGGATTCCGAAGCAGTTTCCGGGATTGGGCCGCCGACAACGGCAAGGCGCGGGACGTGGCCGAAGCTGCACTGGCGCACGTCGTGGGCGGTACCGAAGGCAGTTACTTCCGATCCGATGTTTTCGACCGGCGCCGGTTACTCATGGACCAGTGGGCGGCGTTCCTGACGGACACCGGCGCGGACGTGGTGCGGCTGCGGGCCTGATGGCCGACCTTGAGGCTTGCCGCCGGGAAGCCGACCTTATAGCCCTGTGGCACAAGACGACGGAGTCGCGAGGCTTGTACTACGTCTATTCAAAGACTTTTGACCGCGTGTCTTGCGCATGGCTGCCGCGTGGCCCGGAGCAACGGCGCCGGATTCTGGATACCCTGGGCCGCGCCGCATGGACGATCCCGGCGGCATGGGATGCGATTCACACTATCGCGGACGGCCTGATCGCACATGACGAACCCGTACCGGCTGCCCTGGTTGCGTGGTTACAGGCACGGCATGAACGGCCGCGAGTGCGCGGGCGTGACCCTGGCAGGCTGGCATGGCGGAACCTGTTTGTCCAGGTTGCAATGTGTCACCTGGTAGAAGGCCGGCGCGTAAACCCGTACCGCAACGAAGCAACCTTACCGGGCCAATGCGCGGCGGACATTGCCGGGGCCGCCTTCGGCATGACCTACGACACCGTCGCCAACCTGTGGAGAAACCGGGCAAGACCCGGATTCTGACGATTCCGAAAAAATCCGGGGCGCTGTACTGCCCTGTAAGCGATTTAACGGCCTGACCCCTTGCCCTGGTATCCGGGGAAACCGGCATTTTCAGCCCTGGCCGTCGTTACCCTGTTTCCCTGCATAAATCCGCTGTCCGATTCCCGGCACAGATGCACGCAACAGGAAGGCATACGGTGATCGGCCTTGTCGCCCGAATTAGAAGCAGGGGACCCCTGTGCTTGTTGCGCGCCTGGGGCGTGGCATCGTATGGGGTAGGCACGAGGCAACACACTTATGGCACCGGGCAGGCTGCGAGAGGGGCGTGTACCGTAGTGGTGATATGTCTCTGCGCGTTTTCGTGAACCCTGCGCGTAACCACTGGCCGGGAATGCGGGAATCAAATAGGCCGAATCGCCGTATTTGTTTCCCATGACGGCCTGAAAACCGGCGATTATCGTGGGAGCTTCTATACACTTGATGAGAGGCTTTGATATGACCGCACCTGAACCAATTTTGTTGACCCGCGCCGAGGTTGAAAAGCTGATCGGCCTGTCACGCTCCCGGATATATTCCCTGGTTAAGCTGGGCCAGTTTCCCTTGCCTGTGAAGCTGGGTACGGGCCCGCGCGGCGCTGTGCGCTGGCACAAGGCCGAAATCCTGACCTGGATTGAAAGCCGGCAACGGGCCGACCTGGTACGGCCTGACCTGGAACCTTACCGAGCGGCATAATGCCGGACACAGAAGACGGCGGCGCTGTCTTTCCCAGGAAGGACGCGGCGGCGCTGGAATGCGCGTTGGACAGCCTGGGCGTACTTGTGCGTTACAACTTGCGCGCACAGAAAGCGGAAATGTCCCGGCGCGGGTCCGGACGCTGGCGAGAAATGAATGACCGCATAACTGCTGACCTGCGGCGGGATATCGCTGAACGTTTCCAGTATGAGACCGCGCGCGGGCCGTCACCCCTGCACTACGGCGCTGAACAGTGGACGTTATGGTTGAACGCGCTGCTTCACCCGCGAGAGGTTGACCCGTTCAAAAAGTGGCTGGAGGTCTTGGGCGAATGGGACAAAACCTTCCGCTTGAATGAGTGGTTTTCAGACGTGTTCACAATCCGGGACGGCAATACCGAACTGACACAGTGGGCGGCGCGGTTCGTTTTCTACGGGGCCGTCACCCGCACCATGAACCCCGGCTGCAAGCTGGATGAAATGCCCGTGTTGATAGGGCCGCAAGGTATCGGCAAATCGACAGCCCTACGGCTGGCCTTGCCGCCTGACATGCCGGAACTGTTCAATGACGGCCTGCACCTGGCCGCCGATCCGAAATTCCGGGCCGAAGCTCTCCAGGGGCGGGTCATTGTGGAAGCGAGCGAAATGTCGGGCGTTACCAGGGCGGAACTGGAAAGCCTGAAAGCCTTTTTATCCCGGACGGATGACGGCGGAGTCCGGCTGGCGTACAGGCGCAACCCGGAAGCCATGCCGCGCCGGTGCATCATTGCAGGCACGTCCAACAACCCGGAATGTTTGCCGAATGACCCTTCGGGGAACCGGCGCTTTGTGCCCGTGTACCTGGATGGCGGCGATCCCGCGCACCTGGCCGAGTACCTGGACGAAAACCGGAACCATTTGTGGGCCGAGGCTATGGCCCTGTACGCCTGGCACCAAGAAGAGCCGGACGAAGCGCCGACCGCCTGGTTGCCGCGCCGGTTGAAAGGCGAACAGGAAGCGGCCGCGGAACAGGCCCGGCGCAAGGACGAAATCCTGGAAGACGCCATAGACCGGAGCCTGGCCGCCTGGGGCGATTCTCCCGTCGTGATGAGCGACCTGATTAAGGAGGCAAACATGGAAGGCCAGCGCAACATAGACCGGCGCGCGGCGGCATACCTTCAAAACCTGGGGTATCGGAATGTTCGACGTGACGGGCGGCGGGTATGGCTGAAAAATTGACCACGTTACCGCCTTGTGACGGCATTTTCCCATGGAGGCTTAAATGTGCGCACATTTCATATACATAAAGGAAATGGCGTCACAACGTGGTAACGTGGTAAACCGGAGACCTGAAACATGATGCAGATTAGCGCTTATGGCAGGTTGGGGAAAGACCCGAAATTCATACAAACTGCTTCGGGGAAGAAAATGACGGCGGCTTCCCTGGCCGTCAGCCTGGACCTGCGCGAGGGCGGCGAAACCCTGGACGGGACGCAATGGCTGAACCTTGTCGCATTTGAAAAGCTGGCCGACCTGCTGGCCCGTCACAAGCAAGGCGAACTGGTAAACATCTTCGGGCGCTGTCAGCTGTCGAGATACCAGGGCAAGGACGGCGAAACCCGCGAGACCCTGACGGTTGTTGTTGACGGCCTGGTATCGGCCCGGACAACCCGACCGGGCGGCGGCAAACGCAAAGCGCCGAAACAGGACGGCCAACGGCGAACCGGCGAAGCGGAACCGTTCCAGGATGATGAAATTTCTTTTTGAGAGACTCCAGAAACTCCGATAAACAAGCGAGGCAAGCATGAAAAAATATCATACGAAATATTACTGGCACCAACACGTTTTCGCCGTAGTGAATAAAAGCCTGGGCCTGCCGCCCGCGGCTATCCGGCGATTTTTTCTTGACCGGCGCGGCGAGGCTCCCATCACCATGAACGCCAGACAGATTCAGCACAGGCTTCGGGCGGCAGGTATCCGCAAGACGGAGAAGGCGATAACTGAAATGATGGCCGACGCGGACGCGCGCTGACCGCTCCATTAGCTCCGTTTCAGGACGGCAATTCCGCCTGGTTCCCGATCTCAACGTTACCAATGGCGTTACCAACGGAAAATTGCCGTCCTTAAAAAGCCCTGTAAATCAGGCAGTTATGGGAGCGGTTCGAGTCTCCCTTCCGGCATTGTTTCTTATCCAGGCCTGGTTTATACATTCTTCATTGTAAAAAATCCCGGACACGCTCCAACAATATTTCCGGCGCCTCTTCCGGAATGAAATGACCCGAAGGCAGTCCGTCGCCTTCCACATTCACAGCCACTTTTTTCCATTCCTCCAGCGGGTTAAAGAGTTTTCCTATAACACCTTCTACGCCCCATAACACGAGCAGGGGGCAGGCAATCCTGTTGCCTGCGGTAATGTCCTGGCGGTCATGCTCCAGGTCGATGCCGGCGCTTGCCCGGTAGTCCTCGCAGGTCCCCGCGGCGGCGCCGGGCAGGCTCAGGCAACGCAGGTATTCACCGAACGCTTCTGGGGTGAACGGATTCTCTCCTGCGCTGAGTCTCAATAACATCTGGCGCAGGTAGCTTTCCGGGTCCGCCGTTATCAGCGTTTCCGGCAGCGGCGCCGGGCGGATGAGAAAAAACCAGTGCCAATAGGCCCGGGCGAATTGCTCCGTGGTCTGTTCATACATGCACAGGGTCGGCGCGATGTCCAGCAGGATCATACGCTTGACGGCGTCAGGGTGATCCAGGGCCAGCCTGTGCGCGACGCGGGCGCCCCGATCGTGGGCCAGGATGTCGAAGCGGGTAAAACCCAGGGAGCGCATCAACTCCACCTGGTCCTGAGCCATCACGCGTTTCGAATAGTGATGGTTGTTTTCCGATGCAGGAGGTTTGTCGCTGTCGCCGTAACCTCTCAGGTCCGCGGCGACTACCGTGAAGCGCGTTGCAAGCTGCCCCGCGACCTTGTGCCACATGACATGGGTCTGGGGGTGTCCGTGAAGCAGCAGCAAGGGCGGACCCTCGCCGCCGGCGCGGTAGTGAATATTTATGCCGTTTACGAGTCGATGCTTCTGCTGAAATCCGGCGAACACGGAACGATCACCCTGACCAATCATCAACTTTCAATTCCGGTACACGAGCAAACTCACATAGCATTCAGGCAACATTTTATTCCTCCTTCATTGTCATAGCATAAGCTATGGAAACGCCCTTGTCAGTCCGCAAATCGCTACCCTGGCGGCTTTTCTTGCCTGTTTTAAAAACGCACAAAAAAATTCCCGGAAAATTATGGTATTAATACCTGCATATCAAGGGTAGTAATAATGAATAGTTCTCCGCGCCCGGTCGACTAATGTCATAGATTATCTTTGCTCTTGGAGAGACAGCTTTGAATTTACGAAAGAAACTCATTGGTTGGCTATGTGCCGCATTCCTGCTTGTTGCAGTATTGATATTGGCCGCCGGCGGACTGATCACTGCCGATATAGACAAGGATAATGCCGTCCTGAGCCCGGGTGAAGCCTGGTTCGATGACTGGTATACCATAACCCGGATTGACGATGTAACGTTCGCAATCGGCGAACCGCGCTATTGGCAATTGAACTACAACTATCTGTTGCTGGGTGAGGAGCGCGCCATCCTGTTTGATACGGGTCCCGGGGTAAGAAACATAAAACCGGTCGTCCAGTCTCTTACGCAACTGCCTGTGACGGTTATTTCTTCTCATCCCCATTATGATCATATCGGTAACAACCACCGGTTTGAGCGGGTCGCGGTGCTTGATGTTCCTTCTCTTCGCAGCGAAGTCAAAAATGATGTATTTGTGCCCAGGTTTTCCCGGGCGTTGACAGTCAGACGCATGTCTCCTTTCAGCGTCAGCGAATGGTGGCGCCCGGAACAGGCAATAGACCTGGGCAATCGGACGCTGACGGCATTTCACATTCCCGGCCATGAGCAAGGGTCGGTTGCCCTGCTGGATGCCGGGCGCAAGCAGTTGTTTACCGGCGATTTTATCTATCCCGGCTGGCTGGTGGCCTTTGCGCCGACTTCGGACCTAGAGAAATATATGGCAAGCATCCGGTATTTGTTACAACGGACTGCGGGTGATGAAATCCTGTACGGCGCGCATGCCGTCCCCGAACATCCTTCACCCACCTTGCCGCATTCGGCGTTAACGGAACTGTTGAACGCGTTGCAGGCCATCGAGAGCGAATCCCTGGCGCCGGTAAGCCGGTTTCCCCTGAAGATTTACCCTGTTAACGAGGATATGGAGATCTACTTTCCTCCCTTTTGATTACTCCGGGAGCGGATCATTTTTGCAACGCGGAGACGTACTCGGCAGCCTGCCTGTGGGTTGCAAACCACACACCTTCGTGCTGTTTCATGTATTTGATCAACTTGTCATAGATGCCGATTCTGGATGCCCGGCCCGAAATATGGGGATGGAGAATAAACAGCATCATGGTGCCTTCCTCATATAAGATATCAAAACCGTCCTTGAAGGTTTGAAGCAGATCACCGGGAGTGACGAGTCCGGCTGTAAACGTATTCATCGGATCCAGCACTGAATCCTCGAAATTGACGTTGCCCGGCAACTCGATTAATTGAATCGGCTCGCCATCGACGGTGAGCGCGTGGGGGCTGTCATCCGCTGCCAACCCGCTGTCATAGAGAAAACCCAGTTCTTCAAGGATAGAGTGAGTATTTTCACTGTAAACGCCAAAAGGCGCGCGATATCCAACCGGTCTCTCACCCGTCCGGCTTTCCAGGTAATCCCTGGATTTCCGGATGATGTTTTTTTCCTGTTCTCTTGTCATTCCGGTAACACTTGCATGGATCCAGCCATGCACGGCGAATTCATGCCGGCCGGATTGCTTGATCAAACCGGCCATTTCGGGCGCAAGCTGCAGGCTCACCGCGGGGATAAAAAAGGTTGCCGGGACCTCGTGGCGGTCCAGCAAGGCAAGGATACGTTGCAGGCCTTTCCTGGCGCCGTACTGCTCCATGGACAGGAGCAGGGGATCCGGCGTACCGCCTCTCGACAACGTATTCGTTTCATTATCGGCATCAAAGGAAAACAGGACCGCGATCCTGTTGCCGTCAGGCCATTGCGCCGGTTGTAAATCCTGCCCGGCCCTGATTTTGTTGACCGTCGCATTGATTTTTTCAGTCGACCATTGCCATGCCGGCTGGTTTTCATTGTCATCTGCCTGAACGGGAACAGACAGGATGCAAATACTTAACAGTAAAAATAATATTCTCATGGTCCGGATCATCCTCGTCATATAAAAATCATTATTTCAGTGTGCCGCCGTCAGTTCCGACAGGGCCGCGACGCTGTCATAGGTTTCCAGGGCCAGAACGAATTCCTTCAATGCCCGGGCCTTTTCGGCGCCTGTCACCGGGACTGCCATGGCGAGATACTTCTCTGTAATTTCATGTTCAGACACCGGAAGCATCGGTGTGCCCCTGGGCGCAGGCGCGGATCCTTCAAAACCGGCGCCACTGCCAGTCGTAACGACAACCCGCGCAGAAATACGCCGGTCCTCGTTATGAAATATATCATCACATGTGCTGTCCGGATGGATTTTCACCCGGGAACCGATTGACAGCACGGTTTCATCATGGAACAGGTCCCTGTTGAACCATCCCGGTCCTGGCTCAATTCCCAGCAATACCAGTGCCACGCAGTAAGGAAGGCTGAACTGCGCATCCACCAGTTCCTCAGGTTCAATTGCAGTGAACATCTCACTGAGATCCGTCAAAGACCAGACGTCGATCTGGGCGATATCCTGGTGAGTCAGGCCGTTATCCTGGACAATACTTTTCACGATATCCAGTGTGGGGTGAATAAACCAGCAACAGGACCAGGTCTTGATGCTGGCATCCATAATAAAATAGTCGGAACCCAGTCCGCGCGTCAGTACATCAAAATCACACCGGTCGGATGCCGCCATCCTCCAGAATCCCTGCGGGCCGTCCAGTATGTCCCTGCAACCGAGGAATCCCGCTTCGGCCAGCGTGGCCGAAACCACCCCGGTTTGCGCCGGCATTGCCACGGCGTCCTTGATCCAGGTCAGCGGCCTGTTGTCCCAGCCCCATTTCTGACCGGATGGAACCGGCGCGCCGGCGCCGGCGATGCCCAGCGCGTTCAGGGTTTGTGATTTGTTCAACTCTCTCAACTTCGCTGCCGCCGCCACGGCGCCGAATGTCTGGTTGGTCCCCAGTCCCCACACTTCAGCAAACCGTTCAGCCGTCGGCCATCCTGCTTTCGCAACCCTTGAGCCGATCTCGTATCCCGTTACATAACTCAGCAGGAAATGACGCCCGCTCACATCTGTCTGCTTATTCATTGCCAGCAAGGTTCCGACCAGGGTGGAAGACAAATGGCCTGCGACGCTGCAGTCATCATAATCCAGCGCGTTGATCAGCATTGCATTCAGGAATGCCGACGTCCCTACGCTGACTTTTTCATTGCAACCCAATACCCCGGCATTGCCGGATGAGATTTCCGTCAGCGCCCTGATGGCGGTCTGTCCGAGAACGGATTGAACGCCGCCGAAACCGCAGCCGAGCGAATCAAGCAACCAGAACTTCGCTTTTCTGACCACCTCATCAGGAAGATCCAAAAACGAAGCCCCGGTTATATAATCCGCAATGGTTTCCGTTGCTGAACCAGACATGCGCTCGTTATCCTTTAGTGTAAACAGGTTTGTCGAAAAATATTTTCCAGGAGGCGATAAACAGCACCGGTAACACGAATACCAGCAGGAACCCCCAGGCGATCGTTCCGTAGCCCCTGGCAATCAGCGTTATAACACCCAGTTGCCCGAACAGCGCGCTGACCAGTAACCCGCCGATTGCCACACCGGAATGCATTGCCGGCGACAATATCCGCCCAAGCCGCTCCATCGACCAGCCGTCCAGCCTCTCATTGAGCGCCTGGATAAAGCCGGAACCCGTGCCCAGAAAGGTCCCCAGCATCGCCAGCAGGTACACCGACAGCAGCATGTTATTATCCAGGTTGGTGATCATCCAGTGAACGGGTACATTTTGCGTAATGACCTCCGGCAGCGCACCCAGAAACGAGAGATGAAAAAACAGGCCGGGCAACATGAGAAATATCCCGCACAGCGCGCCGCTGACCAGCGCCTCCGTCCTCGTCCTTATGCCGCGGGTCGCGAACAGGGCAAACACCGCCGCCGCAGAAGAGTACAAGGTAAACTTGGAGGCCGATAATATCCAGTCCGATTGTAATGGCGGGGAAGATTCTTCCAGTTCATGTGCGATCTGTCCCCAGCTCTCAGGAAAAACGACAACGAAATAAAACAAAAACGCGCCGTACAGGAACAAGGCGAGAAACACCATGACTTTCTCTACAAGTTCGCGACCGTAAAATATCAACACCGCGACAATGCCCAGCATGATAAGCAGACCGATGCTTTCCGGTATGATGGTATGTTCGGCAACCATCGCTCCCGCGGCGGAACCGACTACACCCAGCACCAGCAATAACAAGCATAGGTAGAGTATCTCGAAGGCTATCCAGAACGGACCTATCAGTTCCTTGAAAAAAGTCCGATAATCATAGGCCCTTACCTGGCGGGCAAATTCAAAGGTCAGGGCAGTGAGAACCGCGATGCCGACAGCCGTCAGCGCCAGGCCGTACAATCCGCCGTAAGCCCCGTGACGGGTATAAAATTCCACCACTTCCCTGCCGGTGCCGTATCCCCCGGCGATGGAAATGGAAAGGTAAACCCCTACGGGGATGACATAGGCCTGAACAAAGCGTGACTTGAACATGAGAACAATGATTCAGGCGATATTGTGCAGCACCTTACTACTGCACGGTATTTTAATCCGGAACAGGTATTCGGGCTAGTTGTAGTCGAATCCGACTCTGACACCGGCCCACCTGGGCTTCCCCCAGATAAATGCGTTGTAGGCAAAGTCGCCGACGCTGAAAGCGCCGGTGGCGTATTCTTCATCCAGGATATTGTCAACGAACCCTTCGATGAAATAGTGTCCCGACCGGGTTTCAAATCTCAGTCGTGCATTCCAGAGCACGTAGCTGTCCTGGACAATCGTGTCCCGGTTTTCCGGCGTGATGAAGTGCTTGTCAAGATAGGAAAAACTTGAACTCAGTATTACATTTCCGCCGGCCTGATCAAACGGCAATGTAATGTTTCCCATACCGTTCAGGGAAATTTCAGGGGCCAGGGCCAGTTCGTTATTATCGAACAATGGATTATCGGAATCCACTTCACCGTCAATCCAGCCGGCCCCAAGCATCAACTCAATGTTCTCCGCCGGCACAATGACGGTCTCAAGCTCAAATCCCACTATATCGGCATCACCGGCATTTGTCAGAATTGATCCTGGAACGCCGTTAACGGTTGTCACAGTCTGTACCTGGAAATCTTTATAGTCACTGTAAAACAAGGCTGCATTCAGGCGCATCTTGCCATTCAAAAGTTCAGATTTAAGACCGAGTTCATAATTGGTCAGTTCCTCTTCCGCAGCAGGAGCAGCCAGGCCCGGAGTCGCGAACGTTGTTTTGAAAGCGCCGCTCTTGAATCCCCTGGCAATACTTGCATAGATCAGCGTATCTTCAGCCGGCCGCCAGTTGATCCCCCCTTTAAACGTCACTTTGTCGGCATCCAGGCTTTCGTTGTCCGTAAATGCCGGATTCTGCCTGTCGTCCGAAATTACCAGGTCCTTCGTCTCTTCCGTGTAGCGTATCCCCGCCGTTATGCCCCATTGATCTGTCAGGTTGTAATCTCCCTGCGCAAAAACAGCCCAGGATTCAGATTCCAATAGTGACTCGTTATCAAACCCAACCGTTCCAAGGATTGCAGCAATTGGCGGGTTATTGAAGTCCAGTTGATCCTTGTCGTCATTGTAATAGAAAAAGCCTGCGACCCAGTCTGTTTTGTCCGAACTGCCGGAAAGCCGGACCTCCTGGGTAATCTGTTCGGCATCAACCGTGTACTGTGCAAGAAAATCAGGGATGTCCAGGGGCACGGCGCCGCCTGTCACAATGTTCAGGCTGGACGTGACCGGCGCGGTGGATGCATCCGCATCCTCCTGAAAGAATTTTTCAACGGTCTCATAACCGGTGATGGAGACCAGTTCCATTTCTCCCATATTCCAGGTGAGTTTGATGTATCCGCCGGCCGTATCGATATCTTCAACAAGTGTCGATCGTTCCGTATTTGACTTTTTCATATCCAGGGTTGACGGTAAACCGACTGCATTGACACAGTTTCCTGCCCTTGCCGCATCGGCAGAGCAGGGCCCGAACGTATTCGGGTCAAGCAAACCCATCATGCCGTAGCCCTGCGTTACATTATCGATATCCCCGCCATGAATATTGAACAACACATTGAAATTATCCGACAGGTCGATATCGATCATCGCCCTGCCGGCCAGGCTGTCGGTGACCGCAAAATTGGTCCCGGTAAAATCATTGTCCTGCCACCCGTCGTCTTCATGGTATTTCAACGCGACCCGGGCCCTTACACGATCACTGATCGGGCCTCCAATACCGCCTTCAAAGATGCGCTGATCGTATGAGCCATACTGGAAAGATGCGGAGGCTTCAAATTGCTCGGAGGGCTTGCGTGTTATGAAATGGACCAGTCCGCCCGTGGTATTCCTGCCATATAAGGTGCCTTGCGGTCCGCGCAGTACTTCAACGCGTTCCAGATCAAATATCCCGGCTGTCTGACCGGCAATTGTCCCGAAATATACCTCATCGACATAAAACCCGATGGGCGGCTCATTTCCGTCACCGAAATCGAATAACTGGATACCGCGCACGTTGAATTGCGGGATAGTGCCTTCATCATTAAAGGTTACATTCGGCGCCTGGGAAAATATGTCGTGCGGATCATGAAAACCCAGTGCCTGGATGGCCTCGCGGGAATAAGCGGTTATTGCAACGGGAACGTCCTGTAGATTCTGTTCGCGTTTTTGCGCGGTAACAACGATTTCTTCCAATACGCTTTGGGCATTGGCAGGCAAGAACGAGTTCAAAAGAAACAGCCCCAGAACAACTTTTTGAAATATTTTAGCCGGATAGTTCATGGTCCCCTCCCACATAAATCGTTATAAATAGTAACTTTTTACCCCGTTATTTCCTTGGAAATCCGTTCCGAACAGGTCATATCTGAACTTTGATTATTACCCTACATAGTGTAGTATAGACAATAATTGCCGGATAGTAAATTCCTGCTAGTGAATACGTCAAATCATAATGTTAAGAAAGTACCGCCTCCCTATCTAGGCTTCGGAATTGCCGGGCTTGGAACAGGCCTGGTTGTCCAGGTGCCCATTCTTTTCTTACTCGTCTACATGACGGATATACTGGCTATTCCGGCTGCGCTGGCAGGCCTGGCTTTGTTCGGGTCGCGTGTTTTTGACATCATCACTGATCCCATTATGGGTATCATCAGTGATCGTACACGTACCCGCTGGGGCCGGCGGCGTCCTTATCTTTTACTTGGGGGAGTAACGGTAGCAGTATCCCTTGTCTTTCTGTTCTCTGCGCCTGTATACGAATCCATGTATGCCCGCCTCGCGTATATCATGGGGTTGTTTATTGTCGTTCAAACCGGTGTCACGATATTCATGGTGCCCTACTACGCCATGCCCGCAGAGATGACGGATGATAATTATCAGCGCACCAAGCTCATGTCTACCCGCGCCTTTTTTTCCTTTGCAGGAGCACTGATTGGTGGTGTACTTGCTCCATGGATTGTAATTAACGCAGGGGGTGGAGAGAAAGGCTATGCATTCATGTCACTTGTTGTCGCCGTCATCTGCGGGTGCGCTTTTATCGCGGCCTTCTTTGGCACGGCCAGGGCGCGGTTTGCCGGTCGGGACGTTCACACCATCCCCGTCAAACAGCAAATCAAGGTAGCCCTGAACAATCGTCCTTTCAATATATTTATGGTAAGTTTTGTCATCTATGTAACAGGAATGGGGTGCTTCGCCGCAACCGTACCGTATTTTGCCCGGTATACGCTGGAACGTCCCGAAGCTCTCTCCGTTGTCTGGATTTTTATCCTGGTACCTGCAATTCTGGCCATTCCGCTGTGGACAATGATCACAAAAACGATTGAGAAAAAAAGCTGCTTTATCGCAGCCTTGGGAATGATGGCAACAGGTTCTTTGTGTCTGTTCCTGGTAGACGCTCAATCTCCTCTCCCCCAGGTCTGGTCTTTCTGCGTAATCTTCGGTCTGGGATTTGGAGGTACGCAAGTCATTGCCTGGTCCATATTACCGGATGTTATCCAGTGGGATCGATGGATCTCCGGGATGGAACTGGGAGGAATTTTCTCGGGGGGCATGATAGCTTTTGAAAAGACAGGCTTTGCCCTGGGCAGCCTGATCGCCGGCGCTATCCTGAGCCTCTTCGGCTATCTCGAATCCGCTGGTAAAGAAATAGTGGAACAGACATCCGGTGCGCTAATGGGTATCAGAATAGCTACCGACGTTGCCCCGGCCATACTCTTCGCCATCGCTGCCTTAATCATGCTGGCCTATCCGTTAACACATCACATGATGACATCAAAGGCAAATGCCGGAGCAGACAGTAACCTTACAGCCTGATAGAAAGAAATGGAGAACAACCAAACATGCGTGCAATCCTCGTAAAACAGCCCGGTGACGTATCGCAACTGGAATTAACCCGGATACCGGAGCCTGAGGCCGGGCCCGGTGAAGTTCTGATCAATGTCCGCTATGCCGGTTGTAACTGGATGGATACGGAGAAACGCCGGGGGGTATATCCCGACAAGTCCCTGACCTATCCGATGATACTTGGTAACGAGGTCTGCGGGACGATCGGGAAATGTGGTGAGGACGTGAAAGGACTCACTGAAGGTCAACGCGTTGCAGCAATCCTGCCAGGCGGCGGATACGCTGAAAAATGTGTTACGTATGCTGATTTGGTCATACCGCTTCCGGACTCCATCCCCGATACTCTGGGCGCTGCTTTTCCAATCGTTTCCCTGACTGCCTATCATTTGTTGAATTCTGCGTATTCACTGAAACAAGGAGAAACGCTGTTGATCCATGCCATAGGCGGTGGTGTGGGATTGATGACTACCCAGTTGGCTGTACAGATGGGCGCCCGGGTCATCGGTACGGTAAGTTCGGACAGGAAGGGCGAGCAGGCGCTGGCATACGGCGCCGGGCGTGTTGTCAATCGAAGTAAGGAGGACTTTGTCGAGGCCGTCCTGGATTACACCAATGGCCGGGGTGTCGACCTGGTGATAGATTCTCTGGGCGGTGAAACCGGTTATCGTAGTCTGGATGCACTCCGTCACTATGGCCGTCTTATTAATATTGGTGAAGCCGAAGGGTGGCCGGTTGAGAACCTGCGGGATAAATTATACGAGCGTTCAACTTCGTTTGCCGGATTTGAAACCATACACGCCATGCAAAATCCGGTAGCCTGGCGCAAGGGTGTGGAATATGTAACGATTGCCTTTGCCGAGGGGAAACTGGACCTTCCCATTGCAGCGGTATTCCTCCTGGATAAGTGTCAGGAGATGCACGAGAAAATGGAAAGCAGAACGGTATCGGGGAAACTGCTGTTAAAAATGTAACTCGAGAACGGAACAATGACAATTCGGCGAAAGAAAAAAAGACACCTGAAGGCCAGGACCCGCGATCTGATCGTGGATGAAGCCGAGAAAATGATAGCGAAAAGGGGAATAGATGGACTCGTTCTGGATGAAATTGCCAAAACACTGGGTATTCAACGTCCTTCCCTGTATACGCATTTCAAAGGGAGAGACGGGATCCTGACAGCCGTTGCAGAACGCGCTTTTATCCAGCTTTCGCACCAGTTCCAGGATGATGAAAACTCCGACCCGGTGGTAACTATCAGCAAAGGCGTAGACGAACTGGTGAATTTCCTGGTTCGACACAAAGCGTATGCGCGCATACTGGCGCGGGATTTTTCCACCCCCGGTGGATTGCCTGCCGTCAACGCCGTATTGGGTCCGCCGGAATCCGTCCTGGTCCCGTCGTTGTTACAACCGCTCTACGACAGGCTGAACAAAATTTTTGTACGCGGTCATGATGCGGGCAGGTTCAGGAAGATGGACCCGTTTGTCTTCCTGACAGTCCTGCTGGGGAGCATCATGGCATGTCTGCTGCAACACAGGCAGGAAATGGAGAACCTGAATGAAATAATGATTAACCTCGCAATGGGTCTGCTTGCAGCGCAGTATTGAAGGAACTGTCATTGGGCGGGGCGAATAAATCCATAGCCAATACACTGAATATCTCCGAAAGAACGATTAAATTTCATTTGCAAAATATTTACGCCAAGTTGGGTGTTAACAGTCGCACAAAAGCGCTGAACGTCGCCCATCGCTACCACCTGCTTTAATTCAATGGGAAAGCCTGAAATGAAAAACCCGGCAAAAAAGACAATAACCTGCGCGCTGCTTCTTCTCTGTTGCATTGCAAATCCAGCCCTGGCCTCGGACAGCACAACCATCATCCATGCGGGCCACCTGCTTGCGACACCGGGTGATAGGTTGATGGAGCGCCAAAGCATCGTTATCGAAGGGGGCAGGATAACAGGCATCCATGACGGCTTCCTGCAAGCGACCGAGGCCAGGGTAACCGGCAATGCGGAGATTATTGATCTCTCCGGCCATTACGTGCTGCCCGGGCTGATTGATGCTCATGCGCACCTGACCGTCCCCGAGAGCTATACAGGCCTTGATGACTACTTGCGCGATTTTGTCGCTGTGAGAGCTGAAGAAGCTGCGCTGGTCGGTTATGCCAATGCGATGAAATTGCTGCGGGCAGGCTTCACGACCATTCGCAGTGTCGGCTCGTACAGCCTGGCGGTTCCCGCGCTTCGGGACGCGATCAACAAAGGGATATTGCCCGGCCCAAGAATTCTCACTTCCACCAGCCCCATGTCAGTGAGCGGCGGCGCTGACGACATACATGGATTCCGCCCGGAGATCATGGCCCTGCGCACTCCCGCCGGCATCTGCGACGGCGCGGACGGTTGCCGAAAAACCGTACGCTTGCTGGTCAAGCATGGCGCCGACGTCATCAAAGTCGTTACTACCCGTTGGTTCGACCCCATGAAGCTCAGTTGGTTAGGCCCGGAACAATTGTCAAAACAGCCTCTCGAGTTTACCGAACAGGAGCTTCGGGTTATCGTCGATGAGGCCCATCGTCTGGGACGCAAAGTGGCTGCCCATGCGGACAGCGCGGAGGCGATAAAAGCGGCGCTTCGCGCCGGCGCTGATTCCATTGAGCATGGCAGCTTTCCCGATGAGGAAGCGCTGCGGCTTTACACAGAGCACAACGCCTACTGGGTGCCTACCCTGGGAAATTACGCGAAGCCGCATGGGACCATCTCACCCACCGCAGGGGATTATAGGGCAAGGGTCCGTGCCGATGATCATATCGTGAAAATGCTGGCGGAAGCGAGACGCATGGGGGTCAAGGTAGTGACAGGAAGCGATGCATTAGCTTATGCACGTGACCAGAGCGCCATTGAACTTGCCCTCCTGGTTGAAGTGGGGTTTACGGGAATGGAAGCCATTGTCGCGGCCACCGTCAACGCAGCCGGGTTATTGGGTCTGGCGGATCAAATTGGCACCCTTGAAACGGGTAAAGCCGCTGATATTGTGGCAGTGGATGAAAACCCGTTGGAGAACATCGAAGCCTTGCTGGACATCAAGTTCGTCATGCGTGACGGCGATGTTTACAGGGCAGAGCGGGTTTCCGACTGAGGGAAATGCCCGGTTGCCTGATGCAATGTTACGATAATATCGGCCTGTTTGCCCGGGACCAGCGACCAAGTGGTTTTTCTGCCTGGCTAAAAGCGGCAAAAAGCAAAGAGAAGAGTGAGAACCCGAGCAGCAGATTTCTTTGATTTATGCCTGACACTTTCGCGACTTTTTCTTTTTTCAGACCACTCCTGCGAGTTCAATCATGGCGTGTAACAGTACATTGGCGCCCGCAGCCACGTCCGACGGCGACGCCGATTCAGCCTCGTTATGGCTGATGCCGTTTTTACAGGGGATGAATATCATTGCCGTGGGGGCCAGTTCAGCAATGTTCATGGCATCGTGCGCCGCGCCGCTCAGCATCCGTCTGTAAGGATAAGCAAGGTTTTTTGTAGCCCGTTCAATGATTGACGCAATATTCGGATCAAATCCGACCGGTTGTTTTTCCAACATGATCCTGAATTCAAATCCGAGACCCCGCTCAGCGGCTATTTCGGCCAGCCCACTCTTCACCCTGGCCCGTAATGACCCGAGTATTGCCCGGTCGGGGTGCCGGCAATCAATCGTAAAATACGCCTGTCCAGGTATGGTGCTGATGGAATTCGGATTTATTTTGAGGGTGCCGACGGTCATTTTCACCAGGTCATCCGTGTCCGTCGCCAACCTGTTCAGGAAGACAATCATCTCGGCAGCGCCCAGGCAGGCATCCCGCCGCATATCAAGTTGAACCGTCCCGGCATGGCCGTCCTCGCCGGCAAGTGTCACTTCAGCGGCAAAAGCGCCCTGGACGCAATCCACGACGCCTATCGTTTTTGCTTCTTTTTCCAGCACGGGACCTTGCTCGATGTGCGCTTCTATAAACGAATCCAGCTTCCTGGAACCGGGTATTTCACTTCCGTGATAGCCGATGTCTACGAGCTCGTCTTTCACCATCGCGCCGTCACTGGTGAGGGTGCGGTGGACGTCTTCCGTTTCCAGCTTTCCGGCAAACACCTGCGAACCCGTTAACGGGGGCGAGAAGCGGGCCGCTTCCTCGTTGGTCCAGACAATCACGTCAACCGGTTTCTGGGTCCTGACATTGTTGTCGTTCATCGCCCGAACGACTTCCAGGCCTGCCAGCACACCATAAATCCCGTCGAACCTGCCTCCATGGGGCTGGGTGTCAAGGTGACTGCCGGTAGCAACGGCCGGTAAATCAGGATCCTGTCCGTTGCGCCTGGCATAGATATTGCCGACTTCGTCAACCGATACGGTGCATCCGGCTTCCTTTGCCCACCGGACAAACAGGTCCCGTCCCATCTTGTCCTCTTCGGTAAGCGCCAGCCGGCGGCAGCCGCCATTGGGCAGTGCGCCATGGCGGCCCATCTCCATGATGCTGTCCCACAGCCTGTCCCCATTAATCCTGGTGGAATTCATGCCGCTTATGGCTCACAGGCGAATCAACGGCTGGTGTGCGCAGCGAAAAGAGCCGCCACAACGATACACATAGCCATAGGGAAGGCGAACCACCTCAAACCTGCGTTTTTTCAGTTCCTTCTCCATCCAGTCATGTTCCTCTTCCGCGGGGACAATGACAGTCCGGTCATCAATGACCAGGTGATTCGTGCCCAGGGCATCATTACAGTATTGCTTACTGACATCAATGATGTCCCAGTCGCTGATATACGGGGGCAACCCATCGGGAAAAGCTTCCGTGCAGGCAATGGCGACACCTTCCCGAGGTGTGCAAAGCACACAATCGAGGTGCTGAAAGCAGGAGGGGTCCACAGCTACCGTTTCCACGCTGTATTCCTCGCCCAGCATATGTTGCAGCCAGCGGGCGCCTTCCGGGTTGCTGCAATGCCCGGAATGGCCGACCAGGATCTTTTTGTCAAGGACAAAAACATCACCGCCTTCCAGGTAGCCCCATCCCGGCGCATCAACGCTTTGGTCGCCGCCGCAGTCCGGCTGGGCAAAGAACCTGGCGCCGCGTTCCATGGTCTGCACCAGGATATGCCGTGTGGCGAACCGCTGGCGGCGGTGGAACATCGTGCGGGGCGCCAGTTCGATGACGTTGTTGCCTATGGTCACGAAGCCGTCCCGGTGCCAGCCGGTAGGCGACCCCCAGTTGTCGCCATCCGGGAACCTGCGGTTTGCCTCACCGATCAATGCGCCGCGATGCACCTTTATGCCGGAGCTTTCGAGAAAGTCGACCACCCCGTCGGTCTGCGCCTTCCAGTTCCTGAAGTAATCGGGATTGACGTCCTCGAGGCTTCGCCCCGGGTTGGATTGCCACATCTGCCTGAATTCACCAACGGGACGTAAATCCGAATCCACGTTCCACTTGGGGAAGATAAATTCGTGCGACGAGCCGTAGATGCATTCCTTCAGCTCGCCCCATTCGGCGCGTACAAATATTTTCTCACTCATTACAGTTTCTGAATATTTCTCCTCATTAGTGCTCTATCAATTGCTGTATCGCGTATGCGGTATATTCTGACTACTATCCTACACTACGAAGGGATGTTTTTTCCATAATACTGCCTCGGAAGCCGCCCGGCAATGCGCAGGAGGGCAATACCCGGGCCCAGGTAACCTGAAAGGGAATAGCCTCTAGGTTGATTTCAGGAGCGAGAACAATTCCGCGCGGGTGCTGGCGTTGGACCGGAATATACCCAGCATCGCCGATGTCTTCATCACCGAGTTCTGTTTTTCCACCCCGCGCATCATCATGCACAGGTGCTTGGCTTCGATGATGACGGCGACATCTTCCACTTCCGTCACGGTCTTCATCGCCCGTGCGATGTCCATGGTGAGGTCTTCCTGGTTCTGCAACCGGCGCGCATACATATCGACGACGCGGGCGACTTTCGACAGGCCGATGACGAACTTGTTGGGAATGTAGGCCACGTGGCATTTACCGATAAACGGCAACAGGTGGTGTTCGCAAAGCGAGTAAAGTTCGATGTCCTGGACCGCGACCATCTCGCTCCGTTCCGTCGGGAAACGCGCATGGTTGATGATCTCTTCCAGGCTCTGGCCGTAGCCGCGGGTCAGAAAACGCATGGCCCGCGCCGCCCGCCCGGGTGTGTCTTTCAACCCCGGCCGGTCAAGATCGTCGATTTCTCTGATGATATCTGCGTAGGCCTGTTCCATATTCGTTATGTCCCGGTTTTTATGCAAGGGACGTAAGTGTACCCGTTTTGGCGAACCAGGGGCAAAAAAAAGGACGGATTTGAAATCCGTCCTTCATATGAAAATTGGGGTCAGAGTAAAATTTCTGGCGAAATTCTTACTCTGACCCCGGTTATACCAATTACATACTGACCTTGATGCCGACAAACCCAGCGCGGGGGGCGCCGGGGCCGACAAAGCGCGGGCTTTCATAGTCTTCGAATTCTTCCACGGCTACCTCGTCGGGTTCTTCACCCAGCAGGCCGAAGCTCTCGTAGTCTTCGTCAAACAGGTTGGTGACACGGCCGAATACCTGGATGTTATCGGTCACCTGGTAGCTGGCGCGCAGGTTGACTACGGCATAACCGCCTACGGGGTCCAGCCAACTCTCGGACTCTTCGCCCGCTTCGCCCCTGTAGTTGCCTTCGTTGCCGCGCAGTTCCTTCTTCGAGGTGTACGCCACGTCGAAACCGACGTTGAGACGCTCGAACAGCAGGTAATCCGCGCCCAGTTTCAGGGTATGTTCAGGCAGTCCCGGTATGCGGTCTCCGTTCTCGACGACCTGATCGCCGAGACCCGACGGCCAGTTTTCGTTCTCCACCGCGACGAATTCATCCTCGAACGTCGCCTCCAGGTAGCTGTAGGCGAGGAACCAGTTGAGGTTGTCGGTGGAACCGTTCAACTGTCCCTCGAAGCCCAGGTGGCGGGTCTTGTCCACGTTGGCGAACAGGCCGGTGGCCCTGCCGGTGGTCTGGAACAGGATATCGTCGTGGTTGGTGGTGTGGAAGAAGCCGAGGTGGTAGTCCACCAGGCCGATATCGCCGCGTATGCCTGCTTCAAAACTCTTGCTCACCACGTCGTTCAGGGGCGGGTCCGCCAGGAATGCATTGGGCAGACGGCATTCGAACTCCACGTCGTCCTCGTCACCGCCATAATACAAATCGGCCCGTCTGTCATAGACACTGTCGTTACAGGCAAGCTCGACGGGCGTCGGCGCCCGGTTCGATTCGCTGTAACTGCCGTACACATTCAGGTTCTCGACCGGCTTGAAGGTCAGGCCCACGGCCGGGTTGAAGCGGAAGAAGTCATGCTCGCCGTTCAGTTCGGCGCGCTCTCCAGACAGGTCCTGCAGGTCGAGCAGTGTGTTGTTCAGTCGTCCCGACAGCACCAGGGTAAGCTGCTCCGTCAGGCTCAGCGCGTTCATGAAGTAGAAACTGGTGGTTTCCGTTTCTGTCTCCAGGTTGGTCGCGGCGTCAGTAACGAATACGCCGGTTCCGAGTCCGACCGTGCTGCGGGTCTCGTGGTCCAGGCCAGCGATTTCCGTTTCGGAAACGAACGTGCTTTCCCCCTTGTAGTAGGTGAAGCCCATGATCAACTGGTTCTCCATGCCCATCAGGTCGTTCAGGAAGGTCAATTGTATGTCCGTGCCATAGCTTTCCTGCCTGCGAGAACTGGTGTTGTTAACAGCAATGACATCGTCCTCGTCAAAGTCTGAAAGACCGCCGGGGCCATAAGTCTCAACGCCTTCTTCCTCGTCGTCATCGTCGTCGTGACCATTGTCGTCGTCATCGTCGTCATGATCGCCGTTATCGTCATCATCATGGTCATGGCCGTTGTCATCATCGTCATTGTCGTCATGGCCGTTGTCGTCGTCATCGTCATCATGATCGCCGTTGTCATCATCATCGTCGTCATGACCGTTGTCGTCGTCGTCATCGTCGTCATGGCCGTTGTCATCATCATCGTCATCGTCGTCATCGTCATCCTCTTCGACCAGCATCCACATGCCGTCATCATCGAACTCAAGGCCGAATTCGCTGCCGTCGCCGTTGAACGATGAACCGTCATTTTCCCGGTAGAAGAAGTTGACGTTGAGTTTCACCTTGTCATTGAAGTTATGGCTGCCGTCCAGGCTGACCATGATGAGGTCGTTCTCGGTGACGTCGGGGGCGGTGAAGATGGCCTTGCGGTCATCGGCCAGCAGTTCCTCGGGGATGGCGCCGTTGCCGATCAGGTCGCTGTCGCCGTGCTGTGCGTTCAAGTTTATGTTGGTCCTGTCGGTGCGATAACTGAGACTGCCGTAGAGGTTGAGGGCATCGGACGGCGATTCGTCGCGCCAGCCGTCCTCTTCGAAATAGGTCACGTTCGCGTAATAGCCTATGGAACCGTTGTTGCCGCCGCTCTCCGCGGAGGTGACGATACGATCCCAGGAACCGCCGTAGATCTCTGCGCTGTGGCCTTCGCTGTTGAAGCCGTCCTTCATTTTCACCGACAGCGCGCCGCCCACCGTGTTCAGGCCGAACAGGGGATTGGCGCCGCCGATCAGGTCAATGCTGTGGATCGCCGATTCCGGCAGCAGGTCCCAGTTCACCGTGTCGCCCAGCGGCCCGTTGATGCGCACGCCGTTCTGGTACACCGACATGCCCTGGGCAAGGCCCAGCAGGGGCGAGGCGGCGTAACCGCGGTACTGTATATCCGGCTGCAGGGGGTTGTTCTGGGCGTCGTTGTGGGTGATGCTGGCCAGGTTGTGCCTGAGAAAATCGGAGATATCGAGACTCTGCGACCGATCGATATCCTCTGCCGAAGAGGATTGCACCCGGTAAGGTATCTTGTCTTCCGACAAGCCCGCCCCGTCCCGGGAAGGGGTGACGCCGATCACCAGGATTTCTTCCACGGCTTCCTGCGCGGCAGTCACGCCTGATATTGAGCAAAATATGAGCAGTGATGCGAACAGCGCAGGATTTGGTAACTTCATTGGCAGAACTCCCCGATAATGTGGCGAAATATGTAAAAACGCCGGTAACCGGCTGAAAAAGCTAATGTAACTGTTTAATTCGCCAGTGAATACAGGGAAAAAAGAATAAATGACCGGGAATTTTTCCCAGAGGGGCAACAGACAACGTGTCCCTCCGGGACGGGTGTTTTACTGGATTCCCGCCAGCGCGGGAATGACGAATCTCTTTTCCCGTCACTCCCGCGCAGGCGGGAGTCCAGTCAAATACTGGTCCCGAAGGGACACATTGTTAAGTAAATGTTTTAGCCAGCGCGAAGATCTCCTCGGCGTCGAAAACCTGGTCGTTGCTTTCAAACAACTTTGCGATGCAGGCCCGGTGCAGGGCGAGCTTGAGGGTGCCGAAACCGATTGCGCCCC
>JAPPLI010000114.1 GCA_028819495.1 Gammaproteobacteria bacterium
GAAGGCGGACAATGCCCAGGCGATGCTGGCCTTGCGCATCTGCCGGTTTAATGGCTGGTGGGATGAGTATTGGCAGCAGGTCGCTTGACCACACTTTCAGTCACACCCGGCACACACCGCGTGATTTACACAGCAGCCGGGGCTGTGTAGTATAGCGTCATCTTTAATTTGTAGTCCCCGCGTCGGGAGTTTTAACTACTATGTCAGCTCTCCAAACCCTGCTTGACACCTATCGTTCCGAAACGGCCACTGAGCGCGATAAAGGCACTGCTTTCGAGAAGCTGGTGGCGGCCTGGCTGGTGAAGGACCCGGTGCAGGCGCAGCGGTTTCAGCGTGTGCAACCCTGGTCGGATTGGGCGCGTGAGAAGGAGCAGGATGGTAGCGATACCGGCATCGACCTGGTGGGAACGCGACACGACGATACCCTGGTAGCCATTCAATGTAAGTTCTTCGAATCGCACCGTTCCATTCAGAAGAGGGATATTGACAGTTTCATCTCGGCGTCCGGGAAACAGCCGTTTGCCGAACGCTTGATTGTCGAGACTACCGAGGTTCCCTGGAGCTCGAATGCAGAGGACATGCTGCGCAACCAGACCTTGCCAATATCGTGCATAGATTTACAACAGTTGCGGGAAAGTCCGGTGGACTGGTCTGCGTTTGCCGGCAGCGGCGAGATTACACGGCCCAAACCCAAGCAACTGCGTCCCGACCAGGACGAAGCGCTGGCTGCGGTACGCGCAGGGCTGGAGACGGCGGATCGCGGTAAGCTGATCATGGCCTGCGGCACCGGCAAAACGCTGACCTCATTGCGCATTGCTGAAGCGATGGTGGGAACCGGCGGCTACGTGTTGTATCTGGTGCCGTCACTGGCATTGATGACGCAGTCGATAAGCGAATGGTGCGCGGATGCGACAGTGCCGTTGACCGCCTTTGCCGTTTGCTCGGATACCCAGGTCGGGAAACGACGCAGTAACAGGAATGACGTGGCGGAACTTGAGATCACTGACCTGGCGTTTCCCGCAACCACAGACGCGTCCAGGTTGACGCAGGCAGTGGCAGCCTCAAGCAAAGATACCATGCGGGTAGTGTTCGCAACCTACCAATCGATTTCGGTTATAGCTGCCGCGCAAAAGGGAAATACCGTACAGGGAGGAGAGACTTCGAATTTGTTCCCGGACATTGAACTACCCGAATTTGACCTGATTCTCTGTGATGAGGCGCACCGCACTACCGGCGCCACTTTTCCGGGCGAGGATGAATCGAATTTCGTGAAAGTGCATGATAATGGAATCATACGCGGCCGCAAACGCCTCTACATGACGGCAACCCCGCGCATCTATGGCGAGAATGCCAAGTCCAAAGCGCGGGACGTGAACGTAGTGCTGGCCTCAATGGATAATGAGGACCTATACGGCAAAGTGTTGTTTCATCATGGCTTTGCCCACGCGGTTGAGAGCGACATTCTCACCGACTACCGGGTGATTGTGTTGGCCATGGATGAAGGCCAGGTGAGCGCGGCGGTACAGAAACGTCTGTCTGACGGTGAAAGTGAACTCAAACTGGATGATGCCACGAAAATTGTCGGCTGCTGGAAGGCGTTATCCAAGCAGGGTTTGTCTGAAGGCGCAGTGCATGACCCCGGCTCCATGCAACGCGCGGTGGCCTTTTGCCGCGACATCAAGAGTTCAAAACTGATCAAAAACGAATTTGACAAGGTCGTTGAGGCGTACCAAGCGGACAGTACGGAGGAGGATGACATTGACCTGGCTTGTGAAGTCCTACATGTGGACGGGACTTACAAGGCCCGTGCCCGGCGTCAACGCCTGGATTGGCTGAAAGCGCCCGCCGGCGCTGATGTCTGTCGCATCCTGAGCAACGCCCGTTGTCTGACTGAAGGCGTGGACGTGCCGGCGCTGGATGCCATCCTGTTTCTGCACCCGCGCAACAGCCAGATTGACGTGGTGCAGGCGGTCGGCAGGGTGATGCGCAAGGCGCCCGAGAAACGCATGGGATACGTCATCCTTCCGGTGGGCATTCCGCCGGGCATACCCGCCGATAAGGCGCTGGGCGATAACAAAAAATACAAGGTTGTCTGGCAGATATTGAACGCGCTGCGCGCCCATGATGAACGCCTGGATGCCGTGATCAACCAGGGCAGCCTGGGGCAGGACGTAAGCGACCGCATCTCCATCATTGACGCCAGGGCGCTGGCCGATAATGCCGAGCTCAAGGCCGTTACCGCGACGGTTAAGGACCTGCCGGTCAGGAACAAAAAAAGGGTTGGGGTCGGCGAAGGCGGCGGCTATTCCGAGGATGACGCATCAGACAGGCAGCAAACGCTGGATGTCACCATCGATGAATTCTCCCGCGCCATCATGGCGAAGATTGTGAACAAGTGCGGCAGACGCGTCTACTGGGAAGACTGGGCACAGGACGTGGCTGAGATTGCGGAGAAACATATCACCCGCATCACGACCCTGGTCGAGCAACCGGAGAGCGATGCCCAGCAATTTTTTCGGGATTTCCTGACGGAACTACGCGACGACCTGAACGAAGAGGTATCAGAGAGGGAAGCCATTGAAATGCTGGCCCAGCACCTGATTACCCGGCCAGTGTTCGACGCGTTGTTCAAGGACCATAACTTTGTGGAGCAAAACCCGGTTTCCCAGGCGATGTCGGAAGTCCTCTCAGTCATTGATGAGGCGCAGGTCAGCCGCGAAGCGGAAAAGCTGGAAGGCTTCTACGCCTCGGTCAGTCGTCGCGCGAGCGGCATCACCGACCCGCAGGCGCGCCAGAACCTGATCGTGGAACTCTATGATAAGTTCTTCCGCAACGCGTTCCCGCGCACTACGCAGATGCTGGGCATTGTGTACACTCCCATTGAGATCGTGGATTTCATCATCAAATCCGTTAACGAAACCTTGCAAAAAGAGTTTGGCCAGTCTGTTGGGTCAAAGGGCATCCACATCATTGATCCTTTCGTTGGCACAGGCACCTTCGTCACTCGCCTGCTGCAATCGGGACTGATTGCCCCGGAAGACCTGGAACGAAAGTACCGGGAGGAAATCCACGCCAACGAGATCGTACTACTGGCGTATTACATTGCCGCGATCAATATCGAGACCGTGTTTCATGCAATAGCAGGACGGGAAGGCTACCTGCCGTTTGAGGGTATCTGTCTGACGGATACGTTTGCTTTGCATGAGGGTGAGGATTTGTTATCCGATTACATGAAAGATAATTCAGACCGGCGTGAGCGGCAGAAGGAAACTGATATCCGGGTGATTATTGGCAACCCGCCGTATTCTGCGGGACAACGTAGTGAGAATGACAACGCGAAAAATGTGGCCTATGCAGGGTTGGATCAGAAGATCAGGGAAACCTACGCTCACCGGTCCAAAGCCAATCTATTGCAGAAGCTCTACGACAGCTATATTCGCGCGATTCGCTGGGGTAGTGATCGGCTTGGCGATGCCGGGGTAATGGCGTATGTATCTGGTAGCGCCTGGATTGAGCGAGCCTTTGCGGATGGGATGCGTAAGAGTCTGGTAGACGAGTTTTCCAGCATCCATGTCTTCCACTTGCGTGGCGATGGTCGCAAAAATATGTTGTCAGGCGGCAAGGCTGGTGAAGGCGAGAGTGTATTCGGACAAGGCACTATGACCGGTGTTGCTATCTCTGTCTTTGTCAAGAATCCGGACGCAGAAGAACGAGGCCATATCTATTTCCATGACATTGGCGATTATCTTGATCGGAAGCAGAAGCTGGAAACCATTAAGATTTACGGCAGTATCAATGGTATCGAAAAAGCGGGTAAGTGGACTCGCATCATCCCCGACCGTCATGGTGACTGGTTGAACCAGCGCGATGATAGTTTTGATCAATATCTAAAAGTCGGAGATAAAAGAGATAAAGGTGAGAGTGTTTTGTTTCATAATTATTCTCAGGGAGTGGTTACCAGCAGGGATGCCTGGTGCATCAATCCTTCTCGAAAGTCTCTAGAGAACAACATTACCTCTACTCTCAACTTCTACAATGATGAAGTTGCACGCTGGCAGGTTGCAAAGGAAAATGTACAAGCGAGCGGAAATGTATTACCCAAGCTGGAAGATTTCATCAATGCTGATGAAAAGAAAATCAGTTGGAGTCGCGCAATAAAGGGGGATGTGCAAAAAGGAAAAACCTTGGGATTAGATGATGGGCAGTTTGTTCCCTGCTTGTATCGCCCCTTCACCAAGCAATGGCAGTTTTACAGTCGTCGCTTTAATGAAATGGTCTATCAGATGCCACAAATCTTCCCGAATGGGGAGTTGCCTAATCGTGTCATTGCAGTGATGGGGAAAGGCGGACGATCGGGGTTTTCAGCGTTGATGATAGATACTTTATCGAATTATCATACGATTGACACTGGTCAATGCTTCCCCCTCTGGCTTTATGATAATGCCAAGCCGGAAGACAACCTGCCTCTCCTGCCTGATTCCGATGCAACTAATGGCTACCGCCGCTGCGATGCCATCACCGAAGCTGGACTGAACCATTTCCGTAACGCCTATCCCGACGAGGACATCACCCGCGAGGACATATTCTACTACGTCTACGGGCTACTACATTCGGAGGATTACCGCAATCGTTACCGCGACAACCTGGCAAAAGACCTTCCGCGCATACCTTGTGTAAAAGCGGCAGAAGACTTCCGAGCGTTCCGAGATGCCGGCAAACGTCTCGGTGAGTTGCACATAGGTTTTGAGTCCGTGGAGCCTTACTCGGGCACCCATATCGACATCGATAGTAGAACCGACACAATGTCCATGGAAGAAACTTACCGGGTTAGAAAAATGCGCCACCCCGGCACAGGCAGAAGCAAGGATCGCTCAACCGTGATCTACAACAACCACATCACCATCAGTAAAATCCCCGAAGCAGCCTGGGATTACGTGGTGAACGGCAAACCGGCGGCGGCCTGGGTCATGGAAAGGCAACGCGTGAAGACCGACAAAGCTAGCGGCATTGTCGAGGACGCCAACCGCTACGCCATCGAAACCGTCGGCGACCCCCGCTACCCCCTTGACCTGTTCCTGCGCGTGATCACCGTCAGCCTGGAAACCATGCGCATTGTACGCGCCTTGCCGGAGTTGGAAATCAAATAGGCGACTGTAGCGACCCCGCTCAGTCCATTAGAGGAGTTGCGCTTTCGGCAACAGCAACTATCGCATCCAGTTTTTCACTGATCTCGGGGGCAATTTCATCTTCAGGGACATAATTCGCCAGTTCGTAAAAGCTCTTTTTGCTCATGAGATTAGGCAGGGATATCTTTTTGAAATAAATTTTGAAAAGCGGAGCCAGAAATTCGTCACTGACTTTCATGTCTTCATCCCATGGAGACCCTTTACCCAATGTTTCCAGGGCTGTTTCAAGTTCCTCAATAGATTCATTCATGGCAGTCAGACGCTTCTCGACTTCCGACTCGGTAAACAAGGGACCCGGTGCCGCTTCATTCGCGGAAGCGCGCGCATATTCCTGTAGAGTTGCCCGGGCACAGAGATAGTTCTCAATTTCACGCCTTTTCCAAACCAGATATTGAAGTTGCGGATTATTGGGAGGACCGGCATCCAATCTATCAAATAGAGCTACCCCTTTCAGATTCGGGAGAGCTTCCCTGAGGCCGAAAAAATGCTCTGCAGCCTTTGGTGGACTATTGCTAACATAATTGACGAACGCTTTTTCCAGCAGATCAACAGCCTGTTTTTTTTCAAGCCTCTTGGCAAAGGCCAGTAATATTGCCAAGTCTGTAGAACCTTCCAGATATAATACCCAACCTTTCTGTTCAGCCTGGTAATACTGATCAAAACCGATTATCGTCAATGCCTTATGGACCTGACTCGGGCCGCCTCCAATCCGATGAGGGCTTCCAACGAAAGCAATAACCAGATCTTTCTCTGCGGCTTCATTCAGGAGTACCTCCGAATGACTTGCGGCGATGATCTGGCTACCGGAGTCCATCGCAACCTCGGTTATCAGTCGATAGATATTCCTCTGACGAAGGATTTCCAGGTGTGCATCAGGTTCATCCATCAAGATGATTGCGCCGGGGTTGGAATACATATAAGCAAGTATCAATAGCGTCTGTTGCAACCCCCTCCCGCTGGCTGAAATATCAAGAGTTGAGCCGCGTTCGCGATACTCCATGGTAATCTCTCCGCGCTCCTCAATGTAACGGGGTTTGTCGAGATCCACTCCAAAGAGTTCACGGATTTTGACCACCAGAGGCTCCCATTTCTCAAGATTATCCTGACAAATTTGGAAACACAGGTTGCGGAGAACCTCTGCTGTGCGCCCTTCCCCTATCCTCACGTTCAAGGCTCCCTGGTCAAGCCGTGTTTCAGTCGCTGACAGACCTGACATGGGAGGGAGGAAGACTATGCGCAATGAGCCTGCCTGCCGGGGAACCGGCATCCGATCAGGATGTTTACTGTTTTCAAGCCGAAGAGGACGGCAATAAAACGATTCTTCATTCGCGTAATCAAACTCAAGACCGCACGTCCATGCCTCATTATGAGTGATTCCTTCTACAATAAGATCAATTCGTACGTTGCTGGTATGTTGGTGATTATTGATTTTCTGAATTTCCCGCGTACGCAGATCGCGCCACAGATGGCTGGCTGTCGGATGTGGAATGGCGACCAGATCGCGCCGGTTGACGGTAACCCCCGGGCGCTTTTCCGGCGCGCTTTTCCCTGAGCGCTTTTCGTTCCAACGTTTCACGCCAACATCCCACAAAGCCAGCGCCTGCATGGCTGACGTTTTTCCGGAGTTGTTTGGGCCGATGAAAACCACCGGATTCCCCAACTCGACTTCCACCTCGCCAAAGCGCTTGAAGTTACGAATTGTGAGTTTAGTTAGCATTTTGACATCATCATAGCGGATATCTAATCTGAATTCGCTGCTGTGTATACGGTACTGCCCTCGAATACCGTCCTCAAGACACGAGTTTCGCTGATCTCCGGGACAGGAATATCGAACAGGTTGCGATCCAGGACGATGAAATCAGCGGATTTGCCCTGTTCTAGGGAACCGCTTACTGTCTCGCGGCCTACGGCATACGCGCCGTTGAAGGTCATTGCCCGTAGCGCTGCCGGCAGGTCTATCGATTCGTCCCCCCGGTCCAGCATTCCCTCCAGTGCCGGGAACAGGTTCGGGGTCGGAGTGACAACCCAGTCCGTTCCGATGGTGAGCATAGCGCCGTGTTCATTCAGCGTACCGAATTCCCAGGCATCCCGGGGCGGATCACCAAGCAGGCGGCCGAATATATGCCAGGTCGAGGGTGACATCTCGGCGATGACGCCCAGTTCAGCGAACCTGGGCATATCGTCCGGGGTAACGAGGTTTGTATGTCCCAATTCATGTCTTGTCGACGAACCAGGGTTCGCGTTGCGGGCCGCCTCGACGGCATCCAGCGCGGCGCGTGCCGAACCGTCGCCGGCTACATGCAGCTTTATCTTCAATCCCATCCGGTCAAAACGTATGACCGCGTCATTCAATACGTCAGCGGGGAAAAGTACGCGATCGAACTCGATTGCGCCGTCCGGAAGCACGTCTGCCTGGGTGAAATAAGGCGGCGTCGGCGCTCCATCCACCCAGATCTTGATGAAATCCACATCCACATGCCCGGATGCATAGTCTCCGCGCTGTTCGATGAGCTGTTCCAGGCCGTCATTGTCCATGCTGCCGAACTGGGGACTGCCCCATATCAGGTGGGCTGCGACATGCAGGGATAACCCGCCTTCTGCTTCGAGGGCGGCCAGCGTCTGCAGGGTGGGCAGGTGTGCAGAGGCTTCCTGTACCGACGTGATGCCGTATTGATTATTGATCTCCACGGCCCAGCGCAGGGCAGCCAGGTTCAGGCCTGCAGGCGTGGCCGGGAGGTAAGGTTCCACCAGTTCAGTTGCGGTCTCGACCAGTTCCCCTGTGAGTCTGCCTGTCTTATCTCTGGGCAGGCTTCCGCCGTATGGCGTTTCCGTGTTTTCATCGATGCCGGCAATCTCCAGCGCCCTGGTGTTTGCCAGGGCGTGGTGGAATGTTCTTTCACGCAGTAAGACCGGCGTATCGGGAAAGACTTCATCCAGGTACGACCTGTGCGGCTTGCCTTCCGGGAACTGCTCATAACTGAACAGGCCCGCCACCAGCCATTCGTCTTTTGCGCGTCCAGCCGCGCAATCCTGCAGCGCGGTCAGCATTTCCTCCAGACTCAACTCCTGTGAGAACTGGCAACCGTAGTTTAACTGCAGTCCGGCCCACAGCAGGTGGGTATGGGCATCGTGGATACCGGGCATGACCATGCGCCCGCCGAGGTCTACGACTTCCGTTTCGGGGCCGATATATTTCTCGACGCCTTCATCATCGCCGACGAAAACCAGCCGCTCTCCATCAACGGCCAGGGCCTGCGCCCAGGGCCGTGAGTCATCCACGGTGTAAATTCGGCCGTTACGGTACACGCTGTCGGCCGTATCCGAACAGGCCTGTATAAGCGGCAGTAATATGGCAGCGGCCAATATGGAACGGAATGCTCTATTCATAAATGCTATCTCAATCAGTGACTTTCGTACCTTACCTGACTACGTCAGGGTAAAACAACTGTTCCCCGGCTATCCTGAAATCCGCAATGATTTTCTGTCCTTCCGGGCCGCGGACAAACCCGGCATAACGTTTTGCCAGGTCGGATTTAATATGCGGGTGCTTTTCCACGTTCAATAATATGACGTGGTACGGATTGAACAGCGATTCATCACCGGCATAGACAATTTCCAGCTCCACCTTGTCCAGGAATGCCAGGTATGTGCCCCGATCCGACAGGGTATAGGCCTGCTTGTCATCGGCGATTTTTATCACCGCGCCCATGCCTTGCCCCACCGATAGATACCGGTTACCGCCGGGTTCCAGTCCTGCAGTTTCCCAGAGGGACATCTCTTTCTTGTGTGTGCCCGAGTCATCGCCCCGGGATATGAACGCCGCGCTACTGCCGGCAATTCTTTTCATCGCATCAACGACATTCACTGCACTTTTCACATCGGCGGGATCGTCCGGGAAACCGATTAAGACGAAGTCGTTATGCATAACCGGCAGTCGGTCGCTGCCGAAACCGTTGGCAATGAAAGCCTGTTCCGCTGCCGGCGCGTGCACCATCAATACATCCACGTCGCCGTTCTCACCCAGCCTGAGCGCCTTGCCGGTGCCTACGGCGATGACGTCCACCTTTACGTTATAACTGGCTTCAAACGGCGGATGCAGTACTTCGAGCAGGCCGGAGTTTTCGGTGCTGGTAGTCGTGGCAAGCCTGAGACGCTCCTGCGCTGCAACCGTTCCCGCCAGCAGCAAGACGGGTAGAACGAACAACGTCAATAATCTCTTCATTATTCGCGTACAAGGTTAGCGCGGATCGGGCAGGTTCAGCCTGCCTGTGTGTTGTTCCCGATAAGTTCGGCCAGTACGGCACTCCACGCCCGGGCCAGGTTGGTTCGATCATAACCGCCGCCGCCAAACGCCATGATGCGTCCCTCGGCGAACGTGTCCGCCAGCATCACCATGCGCTGCGTTGCGTGCGCATGAACGGCAGGAGAGTATCGGAGTTGCGCCAGCGGATCTCCCCTGAGGCCGTCAGCGCCGCACTGGAATACGAAGAACTCAGGTTTGAATTTTTCGAAATGCGCCTCGATGCGAGGCCAGGCCTCCATGAATTCGGCATCGCCGGAAAATGGGGGGAGTTCAATGTTCAGCTTGGTGCCTTCAGCCCTGCCCTTGCCGGTTTCGTCTTCCCGGCCCGTACCCGGATAAAGCGTGCGGCTGTCCTGGTGAATATCCGCAAAAATCAGGTCGGGATCGTCTTCGAACGCGTAAAACACACCGTCACCGTGGTGCACATCAATATCCAGATAAGCCACGCGGTGGATGTCATACTCGCGGCGCAAGGTCTCAACCACCACGCCCATGTCGTTGAAGACACAGAAACCGGCGGCATGGTCCCGTCCCGCGTGGTGCAGGCCGCCGATTGGTTGCAAGGTGCGCAGGCATTGCCCGTCCATAATCCGGGCAAGCCCGTCCAGCGCCGCGCCTACGACATGCGCCGAGGTACGATACACGCCGGGGAAGACCGGCGTATCACCGGCATCGAGCAGACTCAATCCGCGTTCCTCGGCAGTGGATACCAGTTCGAGGTATCCGGCACTATGAAAACGTGTTATCTCGTCACGCAATGCCTCACGGGATCCCTGGCTGCTTGCTCTTGCGAGCAACCCCCACTCATCCGCTTCCCGCAGGAACGCGCCCTGGCGATCGATACCAAAGGGGTGACCCTCGGGGAACCCGTAGGCGGCGAGGTTGTCGTCGGCATACAGATTCACGCGCATCTCACCCGCTCCTGCAACACGCAACATCCGGGGTGATGCCGCAACCAGGCCACCCGCGCAGGCAAACTTCATGAACGCGCGGCGGGCAGTATTTATCTTGTCTGACATTTGTAGCCATCTTTCGATACCGGACAAGGATCCTCATTATTTCTCATTCTCAATAAACGTCTCCATCCATTGCAGAGTAGATGGTTCCCTCGAAGCCCGCTTCTATGATCTCATCCTTGAGGCCCGTCCTCCGGAAATTTTCAGGGGCCACGTAATTCTGCTCATGGCTGAGTACGATGGCCTTTACCTTTGCCTCGTTCGCTATCCGGGCCAGTACGGCTGGAGAGAAGTGGTACCTGAATATCTCCTTTTTCTTCTCTTCAACCGTATCGCCGCCCCAAGGGGCATGGCCGATATTTTTTTCTGTGACCGCCTCGGCGACCAGCAGGTCGGCGTTCATGGCTGCTTTCACGATGTTCTCATGGTATGGGCCACCGTCCCCGGTGAACGTGATGATCCTGTCCGGGGTGGTAAAGCGGTAGGCAAACGTGTCCTTCAGGGGGCCGTGAATGGTTCTGAACGCCTCCACCTTCACGTTGTCATCCCGGTATACCAGTCCCTGTTGATCCACATCGATATTATGCCCGGTTGCCTGCGCGCCGATGGGGTCGTAGCCATCGGACAGTTCAGCGGCAATATCGATCTTCCATGCGGCAAGGATATGCTCCACCATCTCGTCGATACCTTCCGGCCCATAAATGGCCTTGGGCGCCGGTATGTTCAGTTTGAAGGGATTCAGGATCAACGAGGGAATCCCCACCGTGTGATCTTCATGCAAATGCGTAACGAACAGGTAATTCAGCTTTACAGGAGCCAGTGCATTGTTGATTTCATCGCCATGGATCAAGGCCGCCTTTGCCAGGGAGCGCCATATTCCCTCGCCGGCGTCCACCAGGTAGGGTTGATTATTGGCAACCACGGCATAAGCAGGACCGGACCGGTACGGGTTGGGTAACGGCATGCCGGTACCCAGCACCACCAGCCTGGTATTGGCGTCCTGCGGACTCAGGTTATGGGGATTCCTGTCCAGGTGAATCGGCCAGGCTTCGGGCAGCGTGTACGGAGTGATAATGCCGGGCCTGGTAAACGGATCATTCAAGTATCCGGAAGCATCGCTTTCTGCCGCGTTTACGGTGATGCCGGCAAGAAGGCCGCAGACAAGCAATGAAACAATAAAATTATTTGCTGTACGTTGATTGTTCATGTTCCCATATCCAAGTGTGGTTTTTTACTATTATCCTCCCGGGTCGGATAAAGTGAATCGTGACTGTGCACCATGACCCACTTCTCATTACGCCGTTCAAAGATAAAGGTCATCCGTCCCTTACGCGCTGGTGGTTCTACACCCGTTACCGGTACAGTTGACTCGAACAAGCAGATCGCCCAGGCAATTTTATCCGAAGTATGAATAGAGATGGAGGCGGGCTCTATTTTAAACTCATCAATAACAGGCCAAACCCTGGAAAACTGCTTTTCATACAGTTCATCATACCCTTGTGCCTTTACTGCAGCCGAGCCAAAATATACGCCATCATCGGGTATCAGGTCACGCACTCTCTCATAGTCCAGACTATGAACGCTTTCCATGATGCGCTTCAAAATCTTTCTTATTTCAGCATGTTGATCAAACATTTTCTTGTCCCTCTCTTGATTCTGGTTTACCAGGATTTATCATGAGAAGTCGCAGGCAAACATGTCGGAACATTCACAACACGATGTGACAGTAGCAGGAGACTACTATGAATTCTACAGAGTTGAAAGAGTTACAGGCGCCGTTAAAACAACAATACACCGACGATCCGCAAACAGCCGTGATTACCATGCGGGCGGAAAGTCATGTAGCCGAAGGCATCGCCTGCAAGGTTGAAACAGGGAGACAACTTGCGGAAGCAGGCCTGCATCCCGCTGCGGGCGGTGACGGCTCGCAGTTATGCTCGGGAGACATGTTACTGGAAGCGCTGGTTGCCTGTGCCGGCGTGACCCTGAGCGCAGTGGCAACTGCGATGGGGATCAACCTGGCCGATGCCAGTGTTCATGCCGAAGGCGACCTGGATTTTCGCGGCACCCTGGCGGTAAACCGCGATGCAAAAGTTGGTTTCAGGGACATTCGCTTGCGATTTGCCCTGGAATCCGATGCGCCTGCCGAGTCCCTGGACAAGCTTATTCAATTGACTGAACGTTATTGCGTTGTATTGCAGACCCTGAAAGACAGCCCCGATTTTAGTGTATCAGTCAGTAAAACCTGATTTTACAAAATCCGGGTTCCTGGTAATCCTGTTGTTGCCGGGGCTGGTCTGTGTGAATAGCACATCTGCTGCTTATGATTTGCCTCAGTATTATGGGCAAGTCCCTTGGGCCAGCGTTCACCGGGATTCACGAAATTCTGATTTTTTCCCACTCCCAACTTCTGAAGATCTGGTCGTGCGCGTATCGGTGCTTGATGGTGCAGCGCTTATTAACCCCGGCGTCATCGACAGGCATGGAAATCACTTCGTTACCAGCGCCAGGGGAGCCGGATTCAGCCACTTGCACGCCTTTGACGGGAACGGCCGGTTACTGTGGGAAAGTCCAAAACAGATGACGGCCGACGATCTTGATTCATATGCCGGGTTCAATGCGCCGGTAATTGACGACAAGGGCGACATATATGTCGGCGACGGTAACCAGATGTGGGCGTTTCATCCGGATGGTGAATTAAAATGGGTAACACCGTTACCGGAACCGGGCGATCCGTTTGTATATCAGGTTATTTCCAGGCAAGGATATGTGGGCGGTATCACAACGCAAGGAAAAGTCCTTTTTTATGAAAGGGATACAGGGGCCCTGGCGATACCCGTGTTTAACCTGCCGGCCGGCGCGGCCCCGCAGGAAGGTCCATCACTGCCGGGCCTGTGGCAAGGCGGTTTGATGGATGACGCAGTTATTCCGTTATTTAAACAGATAGCATTTGGTTACGGTGTCCAGGTAGCGAATGCACCTGCCGTTCACCCTGAAAACGGTCGAACATTTATTACTGCAGCCGGACCGAAACAAGGGGATAAATTTACCGGGATATTGTACGGACTGGATGTCACGGAATCAGGCATTACCACCGCCATTGAGTTGCCGATGGGAGGGGGTAGCGGGACCAGTCCGGCACTTTCCGTATCCGGTGACACCGTCTATAGCGCTGACGGTGACGGCAACATGCTTGCAGTTGATTCTTATACCGGGGAAATCCGCTGGTCTGCAAAAGGTGAAGGGCTGTTATCTCCTGCAATCGGTCCCGATGATACTGTCTATACGGGAAATATATTCGCGGCGCCGACCGTTATCGCCCTTGACCCGGACAACGGATCGATAAAATGGGCGCGCTCGTATGATGATGCAGCCGCGCGGGTGTTGCCTGATCTGGAACCTTTTCCACCTCTTGTTCCGGACGGCAATCCGGTTGCCAGGCTGGTCAGCGTTATTTCCGTCTCTGCCAATCATGTCTGGGTGGGAATGAATTTCGGTTACGACTACCATCAGCCGGACACGGGCCTGACCCTGCCGATACCGCACAAATCAGTTGTATGTGCCCTTGATCCGGAAAATGGAGAACTGTTGAAGTGTACTGAAGTCAGGGATACCGTAGAGGGAATGATTAAAATAGGTTATGGCGGTGAGATAACGGTAAGCCACACGACAATCTTCGGTTCGTTTTTTTATTACGGGGTCAACCCGTCTTTACCTCCGGGCTACAGGAACCCCGTAAAACCGGTGGGAGGCATGACAATCCTGCAAGCCGAATCGCCTTGAGAGCGGGTTACGCCGGCTATTCCCTGATATGGTTGTGAATGCTGTATTTCAGGAAGAAGTCCGCTTCGCCGTAGTCAGGATATAGCGCGGTCATTTTCTCCATTGCCTCTTCCCGGGTCTTTGCCGCCTGCACAATCCGGGTATAGTCGTCAATGTATTGGACCATGGCGTCAAACATGCTCATGTCTCCCGCGTCGCCGTGGCCCGGATAGACGGTGGGGTTACGTTGCGCGTATTCGCTTTTGATCCTCACCAGTTCTTCCCGCCAGTTGGCAATATCCTGCCAGCTTATGTCGTCGCCCTGCCAGTGGTGCACCTGGTTGTAGCCCAGGTCCGACAGGAAGAGGGCGTTGAGTTCCGGGCTGTACACCGTGGTCATGTGGGGGGCTTCCGTTGGTTTGTAATCCGTGGTCAACTCGAGAACGCCGCCGCCTTCCAGGGTCAGGGTATCGCCGTTGAGCAGGTGAATGGTATTCTCATAGTCAAAACCGTCCGGGTTTTCCGCAGATATGGGTTTCAGCGGCGGTTCCAGCACCGGTTCGGCAGCGGTGGCGCCGAACCCGTCCATGTAAATAGCGTACGCCTTGATGTCCTTGCGGATATCTTCATTGGCGACGACGATTTTCGCATCAGGGAATTCGTCCCGGAACAGGGGCATGCCGGTGAAGTGATCAGTATGGCCGTGGGTTATCAGGATGTGTGTGACCGGCAGGTTGTAAGCCTTGATGCGTTCAACCAGTTTTTTCGCCTCGACAGTCTTGCGCTGCACGTCCATGACGATGACGGACTGTCCGTTGGAGAAAATAAAGGAATTCACCGTGGCGAACCCGCCCTTGAACATCTCAACTTCGAGCTTGTTTGCAGTATCGCCGCCGCATGCGGTGAAACTCAGCAACATGACCAGACAAATAAAGCACGGGATTACCGATCTCATGGTATCCAACTCCACATTGGTTGCACTTGTAAGCGTTATTTTATCTAATATGGACCTTGCAAGACAGCCTATGACAGGATGACCGGCGGATTAGTAATGAAAACAATCATCACCCCTGTACTTATCGGATTTCTGGTATACCTCGTATCAGTCCCTGCCCCAGCGACTGATCCGGGTGCTGTGGGCCACTGGTTTTACATGGTGAAGACCAGGAGTACCGATCCGACGAAGGAAATAGAATTCAACGCCTGGTACGACGATATCGATATCCCCGATGTGCTGGCAGTTCCCGGTTTCATGCGGGCCCGCCGCGGTGTACATAAACGCTTCGTGGAACTACCGGATTTCAACTTAAGCGAAGATGAAGGTAACTACATCGCGCTCTACGATATTGAAACCACGGATATCGACAAGACAATCATCGATTTGTATGTGGGCGCCCGCAAAATGGTGGCGCTGGGACGTATTACGGACCTGCTGAAGGTGACGGAGGCGAATTACTACCGCAGACTCGCCGGGTATCCGCCGGCAACAGTTACATGGAGGGACGTAAACATAGGAAAGCGCCTCCTGGCTACCAGCCCGCCATCCGACGGCTGGCGGTATGTTTATATTCAGAAGATAATCTGTTGCGTTGATGAAAATGTCTACAAGCGCTTTCTTGAGTGGTTGGAAGACAGTTATATTCCCGGCGTAATGGAATACCGTTCAATCACCGGAGTCCATGCCTATGAACTCTACCGCATCATGGAAGTAGTAGCGGTAGATCCCGGAGAAATCCCCCATCTGCTGCTGGTGCATGAACTGACCACAGACATCATTCAGCGGACCGTTCTTGAGTTAGATTCCGTGGCCTATCAATTGGTGCAGGCAGGACACATGCGAGAGTTGTTCGTCCAAGGGAACGACTCTGCTGTGTACCGGCTGATGAGTGACGTGAAATCGGATTAGGTGTTAAAGCCCGCATGGCCGGAAATGTTGATAATCCTGCCCGAAAACAGGCTAATCAAAGCATTTTGAGATAATAAAGTTCAACGCGCTGATTTCCCAGTCCAGCACTTCCCCGTAGTCGGGCCGGGCATGGTCGCGATACATCCAGGTCCCGTAGTTGATGTAATAGGCGTGCAGCGCCAGACGTTGCAGTTTTTCCATCGGCCACCTGGAACCGAAGTGTTTCATGAAGCCGGCCATTTCCCGGGCGATCAGTTCCGCATGGCGCCGGTCCGCCTCGGCCAGGGCCGGATAGAGCTTTACGGCGTTGTGCATTTCAAAAACCACTTCGACATCGGCCTCGGCATCCTTCATTGCCCTGTGGAAGCGATCGAAGAATTCATCCCGCGGTAATGACAGGTAGGGCTCTGATTTAAACTTCTCAAGAACCAGGGCGACCTGTCCCAATATATCCTTGTACAGCTCGAACAGGATCGCTTCCTTGTTCGGAAAATACTGGTACAGCGATCCGACCGATATTTTTGCCTCCCTGGCAATGTGATTGGTGGTTATCTGTGATACTTCAGCAGCGCCGGATTTCCTGAGCAGGTTGCGGGTTGCATCCAGGATCCTTTTTACCATTTTCTGTGAACGGGGTTGGGACGGCTTCTTCCTGGGAGACAGCTTCCGGTGGATTTCTGCGATTTCCTGCATGTGTCTTCTTCTCTTTATTGTCCCGACTCAAGTGGTTTCACAGAATAATACAGCACATCTTGACTTTCCACGACTAGATGCGAATAATTACTCGTAGTTAATTCGACAGCGCCAGTTTCGCGTTAATACCGGAGAAAGAACATGCCAGCCGAGAATCGAATTCCTCCCTTTAGTTTGGCTTCCTGCCTGATTTTTTTGTTTTCTGCTCTTCCCGCTTCCGTCCTGGGCCAGCAGACCGCGCTTGAAGAGGTCATCGTTACTGCGCAGAAACGCGAGCAGGGGATCAACGACGTCGGCATCACAGTCAATGCGTTCACTGCGGCCCAGCTTGAAAACTACGGCGTGCGATCGGCGGAGGACCTGGAAACCATCACTCCGGGACTGACCGTTACCGATGCGCAACCCCATGGAGTTCCCGTATATACCATTCGCGGTGTCGGTTTTGCAGACTATACCACCTCGGCTTCGAGTACCGTGGGGCTTTATTTCGACGAAGTTAACCTTCCCTACGCCGTTATGACCCGCGGTGTGTTATTCGACGTGGAACGCGTGGAGGTCCTGAAAGGGCCCCAGGGAGATCTTTACGGGCGTAATTCCACCGCCGGCCAGATCAACTTTGTCAGCCGCAAACCCACCGAAGAATTTGCGGGCGGCATAAAATTGGGATACAGCCGTTTTGACGTGATCGACGCTGAAGCCTACGTGAGCGGTCCGCTGACCGATAAGGCCCGGGCCCGCGTTGCCGTAAAAACCACCCAATCGGCCGGTGACGGCTGGCAGAAAAGCCTGAGCCGCCCCGGCGACAGGCTGGGAGAGTATGACGATATTGCCGTACGCGGCCTGCTGGACCTGGATATCAGCGATAACGCATCGCTGTTCATCAACCTGCACTGGTACGAGGATAATTCAGACAATATGGCTCCCACACCGTTTGACGGGACAACCATAGGTCTCCCGACCTCACTGGCACTGCCCACCCCCGGAAACATCGTATTTTCCGAAGGTAAGAGCCGTTCAGCCGACTGGTCGCCCGACCTCCCCCCGAAACGGGATAACACTCTCAAGGGCGTTTCCGCAAAACTGGATTGGGATTTTGGCGGGGTCAACCTGACGACTATCTCCTCTTACGACAAGTTTGATCGGGATGAAACGTTTGATCCCTCCGGTGTCGGGTTTGAGGATGCCGACGTCCTTAATACGACCGACCTGGAGGTTTTCTCGCAGGAAATCCGCCTCTCGTCAAACAACGACTCCAACCTGTACTGGTTGGTCGGCGCCCACTATTCCTGGGATGATATGAGCGAGAGCTATATTTTGTTCATGGATGAGTCTTTCTTTGCCTTTTTCGGCAACCCGCCCGGACTGGACATAGACACGGCCTATGATCAGACCACGGAAGCGTTCGCCGGCTTCGGCCATATCGAGTACGAATTCGCCAAGGATTTCCGTTTAACCCTGGGCGCACGCTACACGGATGAGAAACGTGAATGGAGCGGCTGCACCTACGACACCGGTGACGGTTCGCTGGGCGCCCTGTGGAACTTTATCCTCACGCCTTTCGTCATGATCCCGCAGGGCTTCCCGGATCCCGGTCCCCTGCTCCCGGGTGGTTGCGGTATTTATGATGAACGAGCCGGCTCGCCGACTTTCGGTCAACTTGCCGTTTTTTCCGACGAAATCTCCACCGACAGGTGGATGTGGAAAGTCACGCTTGATTACAGCCCCGTGGAAGACGTGCTGCTTTACGGCACGGTGTCAAAAGGGTTCAAATCCGGTGGTTTCAACGGCGCCGCGGCCCAGACTCACACCCAGTTACTGCCGTACACTGCGGAAACGTTGACGTCATACGAGGCAGGAATCAAATCCGCACTGTTTGACGGCCGGCTGCAACTGAACCTTGCCGGCTTCTACTATGATTATGAAGACAAGCAGGAACCTACCGTTGCCGTCACGCCGGTAGGCAACATCTCCGGACTGACCAACGTGCCTGAATCGGAATCCGTAGGCATAGAAATGGAGGCGCACTGGCTCGTTACCACAGGGCTGACCCTGGACCTCGGCGTCGCCTGGCTCAATACGGAAATCAAGGAATACGAAGCCGTTGACGAATTGGCCAGCGCCTGGCCGAACGAGGTCAGGTTCGATGCTTCCGGTTCCGACCTGGCAAACTCGCCGCCCTGGCAGGTTAACGGAACACTCACTTACGAATGGCCGGTATCCAGCAGCCTCAACATGAAGCTTGCAGGTGATTTTTCCTATAAGGACGATAACTCTGGCGCCGAAGGAGTACAACCGCCCATCAGCGACTATTTCCTGGTAAATGCCAGGGCCGGGCTCAGCGCTGCCGACGACCGCTGGAGTGTCACGGTCTGGGGAAGAAATATATTCAACCATGAATACTGGCTATCAACCTCTACCAGCAACTGTTGTTTTGTGAGGATGAATGGCATGCCGGCCACGTACGGGGTTTCCCTGGACTACAATTTCTGAGGAAATTCTGATTATCGGGGTCAGAGTAAAATCGCAAGGAGCATTGCCGACGGCAAGTACAGTGGTGATTTTACTCTGACCCCTGCATTGATATTTTCTGAGTTGTTTCACGGTAGAGGAAGAAAGATGCAGGACAGGATCCAGGCCTGGCTCGGCGCCATTGTCCTGTGTGCCTTGTGCGCAAATGCCCCGGCCGCAGACGGACAGGCTGATACCATACTCACCAACGGCAGAATCTACACGCTGAGTTCGGAACAACCCGAGGCGGAAGCGCTGGCCATTCGAGCCGGCGTGATTACCGCAGTAGGGAACATGGACACCGTTACCGACACGGCCGGCCCGCATACCCAGCGCATCGATCTTGACGGCAAGGTAGTTCTGCCGGGATTCCATGATATGCACGTTCATCCCCTGTTTGCCGGTGTCCGCCAGACGGAATGCACCATTGCACAGGGTTCTACGCTGGAACAGATCCAGCATGAAGTACAGGGTTGCATTGACAGAACGGACGCAGGTGGCTGGATCACCGGAGGACAATGGGATGCGCACGCCATCGGACAGGTCCCTGACCGGTTCATGCTGGACTCGATCTCACCCGACAACCCCGTTCTGTTAAGCGATACCAGCGGCCACAGCGCCTGGGCCAACTCCAGGGCGCTGGCCGTTGCCGGAGTCACGGCCGATACGCCGGACCCTGAAGGCGGCATCATCGAGCGCGACAGCACGGGTGAACCCACCGGTATCCTGAGGGAATCGGCCATCATGCTGGTCAGAATGCATGTGCCGCCGCATTCACTTGAAGCCTTGCGCAAAGCCCTCAAATGGAGCCTGGACCAGATGCTGTCCCACGGTATTACCTCTCTCACCGAAGCCTCCACAGGATTTGTAGCGGGGATGGCTCGTGAGGCGGAGCTTTATGCCGAGATGGCCGATGCAGGACTGCTCAGGCAACGCGCCAGACTGTGCCTGAACTGGGAACCGGACAATCCGGAACTTGAAGCGGTTATCGCGGATCGCAACCTGTATGCACGAACCAATGTTGCCACCGACTGTATCAAGATATTTCTTGACGGCGTCCCGACCGACAGCCATACCGCGGCGATGCTGGAACCTTATGCACTGCCCATGGAAGGTCGCGATGATGAGGCAAGCCGTTACGGCATGCTGCTGGTGGACCAGGGTATCCTGGACGAAGCGGTGACCCGGTTCGATCGGATGGGACTGACAGTGAAGTTCCATGCCGCAGGAGATGCCGCGGTGCGGGCGGGATTGAATGCCTTCGAGGCCGCGCGCGCGGCTAACGGTTTCAGCGGACAGTTGCACGACGTAGGCCACTGCACCTTCGTTTCACGGGAGGACTTGCCCCGGGCCCGTGCGCTCGGCGCGACCTTTGAAGTGTCCCCTTATTTATGGAGTCCCAGTCCCATCAACGACGATATTTCCAAAGAGGTGGGAGATGAACGCACCAGGCGGGTCTGGCCGGTACGGGAAATGATCGAAGCCGGCGCCCTGGTGGTGCCGGGCTCGGACTGGGCTGTCGTACCCTCGGTCAATCCGTGGATCGCGGTGGAAGCGCTGGTAACCCGGGAAGCGCCCGGCGGCAGTGAAAAACACTTCGGCAAGGAACAGGCGATCTCACTGGACCAGGCCATCCGCCTGTTCACTGTTAATTCGGCAAAACACCTCGGCATGTCAGACAAGGTCGGCCGCATCGAACCCGGCCTGCTGGCCGATTTGATCGTGCTCGACCGTGATCCTTACAATATTCCGGTGACGGAATTGCACCAGGTCAGGGTCGAAAAGACCATAATCAGCGGCGCTGTGGTTTACCAGGTAAATTAAATCAAGCTGGGTTGAATCGGCCTGTCCTCAAGATTGTATTTAGTTTGACTTTGTTATATTTTGAGGTGAGTGACCATACCGACACAAATCGTTGCCGCTACAGAGACACTGACCGCTGAAGAAATCAAAGCCAGGGCCGAGTCGATCATAGAAGATCTCAAGCAGTATGCCGACCAGGCCGAAGCCGACCGGCGCCTGCGCAAGGAAAGCGTCGAACTGATTAAAAACAATGGGTTATTGCGCACTGTTCAACCCAAATCCTGCGGCGGTCATGAATTACCTTTTCGTTCCTATATCGATGTGCTGGCGGCAGTGGGCGAAGGTTGCGGCGCAACGGCCTGGGTGTTGGGTGTGTGGCATGCGCATAGCTGGCTGATGGGTCATTTTCCCAGGCAGGCGCAACAGGACGTCTACGGAGACAACCCCGACACCTTCGTCTCTGCGGTCATAGCGCCGCGAGGCAAGGCGGTCAGACAAGGTGACGGTTCTTATGTGCTGAACGGTTTCTGGCCGTTCGGGTCCGGTTGCGAGCATTCTCAATGGCTGATCCTGGGGGCGGAAGTTTTCGATGAGTCCGGTGAAATGATCGATGAAGCCGACCTGTTGATGCCGACCGGCGATGTGGAGATCCGGGACGACTGGTATGTCGCCGGACTCCAGGGAACCGGCAGCAATTCCCTGGTGGCCAGGGATGTAAGAATTCCGCCCCATCGATATCTCTCCATACCGCAATATACAGAACGGGAAGCGCCCGCGTATAAGGCCGAAGACACAGGCTGGCTCACCCGGTCGCAAGCCGTTCCGGTGCTGGCCATCTGCCTGGTGGGCGGCGCTCTCGGCGTTGCCCGGGCCGCTTTGAAGGAATTCAAAAAAATCGTTCCCGGCAAAAAGGTGCCCTATACGAGCCATATCGCCGATGCCTGGATCCCGGTGCAGGTGGCGCTGGGTTCGGCCGCTGCGGAAATCCATGCAGCAGAACTCGTCATGTACAAAATGGCTGACGATATCGACCATTATGCGGGGTTGAATGAAGCCATGCCCATGGAGATGCGCGGACGCATCCGTATGGACTGCTGCCTGTCCGTGAAAATGCTGCTGGATGCGGTAGACAGGTTGTTTCACTATGCCGGCGCCTCGGCGTTGTCGTTGAGGAACATGCTGCAACGGGCCTCCCGGGACCTGCATGCGACCAATATGCATGCCCTGCTCATGTACGATGCCAGCGCCGAGATTTACGGGCGGATCCTGCTGGGCAAAGGATCCAATTCGCCGGTTATCTGAAAACCCGGAGGGATGAACCATGCTCAAACTCTACCATAACGATATGTCCACCTGTTCCCAGAAAGTACGCTTTCTGTTGGCGGAGAAGGGAGTGGAATGGGAGGGAGAGGAACTGGACCTGCGCGGTGGAGACCAGCAACGGCCCGAATTCCTGAAAATCAACCCTAAAGGACTCGTGCCTGCCCTGGATCATGACGGCAATATTGTCGTGGAATCGAATATCATCATCGAATACCTGAACGATGTGTATCCGGAGCAGCCGTTATTGCCTGCAGACCCTGCAGGACGGGCGAAAGCGCGCTGGTGGATGAAAAAACTGGATGACGGTATGCACCTGGAAGTAGCCGTGCTGAGTTTTGCAATTGCTTTTCGCCACCAGTTAATCAATGCCTGTGGTTCGGATGAAGACCTGGAGAAACACTTTGCGGGCATAATTGACCCCTATATACAGGAGGTCCAGAGGCAGGTGGTGCCGCACGGGGTTGATTCACCCCGTTTTGTCCAGGCCGTTCAACAGTATGAAAAATTGTTGTCGGAAATGAACGATGCCCTGGCGTCACACCAATGGCTGGTCGGGGACAGCCTGTCCCTGGCTGATATTGCCTACTCTCCCTATGTGACGCGCCTGGATCATCTTTGTCTTCAGGGGATGTGGGATGACAAGCCGCATGTTGCCGACTGGTATTCCCGGCTGGCGCAGACCAAGGGATACCGGGAGGGTGTGACAAACTGGTTCAGTGACAAATACCTGCCGTTAATGAATAAGGCAGGGTTGGAGGCATGGCCGCGTGTAGTGGAGATCAGGAACAGGATGTAAGCTGCGCATTAGCTGCCGATTGAAAAAAGCCTTTTCGCATTTTCGTGCAATACCTTGTTTGCGATCTCTTCACAATTGGACTGGCTCCATCCGTAATTGGATTTGTAATCTCTTAATATTTTCGCCAGAACCTGACGAACATTCCAGGCGCAGTAACCTATCTCCTCAGGTACATTATTGGAATCACTGCCATGCATTACCTTGTCGGCCGGCGCCAAAGCCAAAAAGGCTCTCAAGGTCTCTTCCAGCACACCAGGAAACTTTGAATAGAAAGAAAGATCAGTATACACGTTAGGAAACTGGCTCAGCATTGCAGCAACGTGCTGATGATACGGATACCCGGTATGGATCAGGAGGAACCTGGTCTCTACTCTTTTGATTTCTTCATCCAGAAATACATCTCTTAATCTTAATGGACTATTGAAATCAAACCTTAATGCCGGGTGCAATGCCACCGCGGTATGAATAATAATTCGTGACTTCAACTCGCCTGCCTTGATATAAATATACCTGAGCAGGAAGTCCTGGTAATGACGAAACGCTTCCTGCATTTCGGTTTCTTGATAATCCGCAACGTTACTGAATGATACATACCGGTCAGCAGGGTTTTTAAGCAGTTTCTGCAAGGCCTTTTCCGCCGTTTCAGCATCAATTAAATCAATACCCAAGGGCCTGTAATAGGCCACACTAATCTTGAATCCGACACAACCATCGGCCACACATTGCTCCAGAATGTTACTTATTTCGGCGACGGCATCCTTCAGGGAACTGATTCCTTTCTCAGCAGCCCACTCCGGTTGAATAATCCTTGCAATATTGTAACTCCACACAAATCGATCGGACGGGATCGGGCTCTCCGGTCGTCTGGCTTCAATTTCACGTGATTCCAGTAATACCTTTTCTATTTTTTCCCTGTCCAGGATGGATTCTATATAACTGCTGAAACCTCCTTTTATGCCCCTGGTAACAACTGAGTTAAACCCGTCCAAGTCGGGATTTACACCATACACCCTTGATACATAGTTGTAATAACCGGTTTGTCTCGGCATGTTATACAGGTGTTCCTTGAATACCAATGACAGTCTTTTCCTTAATTGTTCCTTACCTTCGTATTCATACGAGGGCAGCATTGAACCAACAAAGGACGAATTCCATTTATCGTAGGATTCAGTCAGCGTGATCGGATGGGGTGGATGTACATGCGTATCTACTATATTGATTTCATTGAGGTCCAGTTCCCCAACTACCGGCGGATGTATAAAGCTCCAGTCATTATTGGTTGCGAGACTACGAGTGGCAGCAAGCATCGCGTAGCTCGCACCGGTATATTTAATAAAATCTCTTCTTTTCATTTAAGCATTCAACAACCAGGTCCCGGCGTTCACGATCAGCTTCAATTATTTCATACCGGACCAGCCGGTTCAATAATGCCCGAGGGACGAGGTATCACATCGTCGTTGACAGAGATTTGTTCCGGATCTGTCTTGATGTCAAGTACACAAGGTTCGTCGCTCTTTAACGCGTCGGCGAAGGCGTCAGGAAACTCTGACTCGTGTCGAATCGTGTAACCGCGACCACCCAGGGAAGATGCAAATTCCGCAAAGTCGACCGGCCCAAGTCCGGTTGCGATCGGCCGCCCGGGATAGTGGCGTTCCTGGTGTACTTCGATCGTCGCATACTTTTGATTGTCAAATACCAGGGCAACTAAAGGGGTTTGCTCCCTCACTGCTGTTTCAATTTCAGCACCTGTCATGAGGAAGCCTCCATCACCTGAAAAAGAAACAACCGGTTGATCCGGTTTGTGTAGTTTTGCGGCAATGGCTGCAGGAACAGCGTAACCCATTGCACCGGAGATTGGTCCAAGAAATGTACCTGGCCTGTTAAATCTGACGTAACGGTCGAGCCAGCCGGAAAATGTACCCGCATCGCTGGTGTAAATCGTCGATTCAGGCGCCAGCTTGTGAATATGGCGAGTGATTGAGGTCAGGTCGGCATACGACTCACTTGCAGAACCATGAACGGGTGTAGTTTCTTCCACCCACTCATCGTGACGGGTTTTTAAAAGCTGCTGTCTGCCGGCAACTGTATCATCATCCAGTTTCGAAGCATCCGCAGCACGATTCAATGCATTGAAAAATGACAATGCATCGGCAACCGCCATCAAGTCTACGCCAGAGGGAACCATCATGCTCTCGACTGCAGTATCCACAATGATCAATTCAGCTTCGGAACCTGGAAAGGAGTAGCCAAGTGCGGTGTTCTCATCAAGCCGATGACCAACAACGAGAACTGTGTCAGCTTCTGTCAGGCTTTTTCTGACAGTTGACGATGCGCGTAACCCTGTATGTCCCAAATAGCAGCCGTGATCATTGGGAAACGCATCTGGTCGCCGCCATCCAGCCAGAACACCTATCTTTTCTCTATCAGCAAATTCTACTACAGCATCAGTTGCGCCACTGGCCAGAACACCGGCACCAACGATTATGATCGGGTTCTTTGCGAGTCTCAATCGCTCCAGGATCTGACGGACCACACCCGCAGGCGCTTCAACAGGTTGAGGCATGGATTGCTTTAATGAATTGGTTACCGTGCATTCCATCGAAAGAATATCCTCAGGAAGAGAAACAACCACAGGCCCAGGTCGCCCTTGTGTTGCGACGCGAACTGCCTTGTTCGCGATTTCTGCGAGTAGCTCAGGTCTGGCAGGCTCAACAGCCCATTTCACCATGGGGCTGAAAATGCTGACCAGATCTGCTTCCTGAAACGCCTCACGGCCGCGCTTATCCGTTGGAACCTGACCCAATATAGCGATCAATGGGCTCGAGTCCTGCATGGCGGTGTGTAGACCAATAGCCATATTGGCCGCACCTACCATACGAGTCGCCATACATAGTCCCGGTCGGCCACTTAGCTTCCCTGTTGCCTCCGCCATGAAGCCGGCCGCCCCTTCGTGCCGGGTCGCAATTGTTCTTATGTCTGTTCTATCCCTGAGTGCATCCAGGACGCCAAGGAAACTCTCTCCGGGGACGGTAAATGCAAAGCGCACCCCTCCCCTTGCCAGTTCGTTAACAAGGAACTCTGCACCGCTGGCAACTATTTTGTTATCTGCATTCGGATCTATCACTTGGAAGAGTTTAAATAAAAAAGGCCAGTCTGGCGACCGGCCTTTGTTATTTAAGCCCTGGCGGTGACCTACGTTCATTGCGCACATCCCTGTGCGCAACCCTGCGGGCGGCCTGCGGCCGTGCAAATCGTCTGTCCTGACGATTTGTCGCACTCCGTGCTCGCGTAGGTCACTTCAGCTAAGGTACAAATAAAAAAGCCCCTACCCTTATCGGGCAGGAGCTTTTATATTTAAGCCCTGGCGGTGACCTACGCTCGCACGGGTAAACCCGCACTACTATCGGCGCTACGTCGTTTCACTTCCGAGTTCGGCATGGGATCGGGTGGTACCAACGCGCTATGGCCGCCAGGAAATCGGTACTACTGCAATTCGGGAAACTGAAAGAGGGTATCGCACTGTTATCAGCATATAACACAGAACGTTTGAGTGTTATATGGTCAAGCCGCACGGGCAATTAGTACTGGTTAGCTTCATACATTACTGCACTTCCACACCCAGCCTATCAACCTCGTAGTCTACGAGGGCCCTTCAGAGAGCAAAAAGCTCAGGGGAGAACTCATCTCGAGGGGGGCTTCCCGCTTAGATGCTTTCAGCGGTTATCCCGTCCGTACGTAGCTACCCGGCAATGCCACTGGCGTGACAACCGGAACACCAGAGGTACGTCCAC
>JAPPLI010000101.1 GCA_028819495.1 Gammaproteobacteria bacterium
CAGGCGCACGCGCCCGTCCAGGAAGGTATTGCGGGTGCCTATCTCGTATGCCGTGACCTCCTCGGGCTTGAAGCGGTCGGGTTTGAATATCCCGGGACTGCCGGAACCGCCGTTCTTCCAGCCGGTGGATACCAGGCCGTAGACCAGGTTGTCCTCGGTGAGATGCACGTCCAGTCCCGCTTTCCAGGTCACTTTCGAGTCATTCGTTTCCCGGCGGCCATCCCCGAAAATGCCGAAGAACTGGGACGTTTCATCGAGCTGGTCCTCGTCCTGGTAGCGCACGCCCGCGGTGACGGCGAACATATCGTTCATCCGGAACGTTGCCTGCCCGTAGGCGGCGTAATCCTCGCGGGTGACGGTGCGGACTTCGGTAAAATTCAAATCGGACTGGAACGGCGGCAAGGTTTGCGCGTTCAGTTGCGAACGGGGCAGGGAGGCAGGCGATGCCGAGAACGGCGACGAACCCGTGGCCTCCAGGAAGTCATTGAAGTTCTCGTGGTGCAGGTAATATCCGCCGACCACCCATTCCAGTTGTTCGCCGCTGTAGCTGATACTGATCTCCTGGCTGACGGCGTCGGAATCGTTGTCCCAGAACGGCAGGATGTCCCAGTTGTTGAACGAGAAACCGAAATTGATCAGCGCAGTGTTCTCTTCATTCAGGCGGTCGCCGTCCACCGACTGCTCCTTCCTGAGCACCTGCCAGCCGGTCAGCGACTTGACCGTCACGCCCATGGGGCTCGCCCATTCCATGATCAGCGATGCGCTGTAGTTCTCCAGCGCGAAGATGCCGGGGTAGTCCTGGGACAGTTCGCGCTTATCGGGATTGGGGTCGTTCTCGTTCTTCTGCGCCGCGGCGCCGTGGTCGGCGTCATGTACGAAGACCTGGGCGTGCGCGGAGAAGTCTTCCGACGGTTGCCACAGTACCGCCAGTTTGCCGGTGAAGGAATCGGCATCGTCCAGGTCGTAGCCGTCCAGTTCGCCGCCCTTGATCTCAGCGAAGCCATCCCTGTTGTACTTCTGGACCGCGGCGCGGAACGCCCACGTGTCGGAAAGCGGCACGTTTATCGACGCTCGTCCCCGGATATTGTCATAAGTGCCGTAACTGAGTTCGACGGAGCCTTCCATCTTGTCGGTATGAGGTTTCTTCGTCACGATGTTGATGGAGCCGCCGGTGGTGCCCTGGCCGAACTCCGTGCCCTGCGGGCCGCGAAAAACCTCGACCCGTTCTATGTCACCGAGATCCAGGCCCATCGCCAACGGGTTGGCGAGATAAATGCCGTCGATGTAGGTCAGTACGCTGGGTTGCGTGGTGAGGTTCTGTGCCGTCTCCCAGCCGACGCCGCGAATGGTCACGACGCGGCCGGCGCCGTCGTTTTTCGCAACAACGAGACCGGGCACATAGCCGTTGAAGTTGTCCAGTCTTACGACGTTGGATTTATCGAAGTCTGCGCCGGATAACACCGATACCGCGATGGGAGCGTCCTGGAGAGACACCTCGCGTTTGCGCGCACTCACCACAACCTCTTCAAGGATGGATTGCGCCAGGGCAGGTAACGGCGCAATCATGGTTGAAGTGACAGCTCCGGCGACGAAAACCTTTAACAACCGATATGCGTCTGTATCGAACTTGATCATTTCCAACCCCCCTATAGAGAACAGTTGTATTTATGTTCAATTTTGTGACAAAAACTACAACAGGGCTTGCACGAATGCGCCTTTTTATTTGATAAAATCATGGGTTTCCGCGAGCGGCGAGCACGGCGTGGAACGGAAGCAGCCGGGTTATCAGGACAGCGCCCGCTGCCAGGCCGATACAGATAGCGATAATCGCAGGATCGTAAGTGCCGGTAATATCGAACACCAGGTCCATCAGGAACGGTGTCAGTCCCTGGGTCAGGACGATCACGCCGTACATGCTGCCGGATATGGCGCCGTAGTGCCTGGTGCCGAAGTAGCGGGACAGGAAATAGGGCAGGATGCCGTATTCGGTCCCGAGACCCAGTCCCATCAACACCGCGGACAGCAGCAGCAACGGGTAACTGGAGGTTGATTCCAGCAGGACCAGTCCGGTCAATGCCAGCAGGTAAAAAGGCGCGGCGATCCACGGCCTGGGAATGCGATCAAGCATATAGCCCATGCCGATCTGCCAGCCCGCGGTCACCAGGGAAAACATCGCCAGTACGGTGGTCGCCTGTCCGGCAGGTATCCCCCGGTCCACCAGCATCGGCACCACGTGGGCGAAAATTGCGGTCATGCACCCGGCGCCCAGGGCAATGGCGGCCAGGATGATCCAGAAGGTGGGAGTCTTCAATGCCTCCGCCAGGGTTAATCCTGCGGTCTTTTCCAAGTGTTCCGCCGCGCTCCGGGACACGTCCCGGGGCGGGTCCCTGAGCAGCAGGTACAGCACCGGAAAGCCGATCAGGATGATGGCAGCGCCGATCCCCTGGAACCCGGCCCGCCAGCCGTAACTGCTGATCAGCGCGAACACGAACAGCGGCGACAGGGCCGCGCCGACGCCGTTGCCCAGGCCGCCTGCGATGCCCAGAAACAACCCGCGGCGCCGGTCGAACCAGCCCGCAATCACCTTGGTAAACATCACCGAACTGGGAATGGCCGCGCTGATGCCGATTAACGCGTACACGAAATAGAACTGAAAGCGGCTGGCTTCGACCAGGGAGACCGAAGCGACGGAGGCAGCGAACAGTACGTTTCCCGTGAGGATAACCGGTCTGGCGCCGTAGCGGTCGATCAGGCGGCCGACAATGGGGTAACTTATTGCCCCTGCGATGGCGATGATAAACAGGACGAATGACACTGCGGCGCGGGACCATCCGAATTCGCTCGAAATGGGGATAAGGAACAGTCCGAAGACCGTATACACCATGGGCGTCACGCTGACCGCGTTGCCTACGGTACAGGCGAAGACAACACCTGCAGGGCGGGTAAATAATTTCGACACTAGTACTCTTTCAACCTGATATTGCCATGTTCAGCGGGTCGGGAAGCGACGGTTGCAAAATCTGTGGGCGCAGCAGTGCAAGAAAGCTTTGTACGTCACTGCTAATTTATCCGCGTCATCTGCGGATAGATATTACAGGGGTAACAAGAATTGGCAATCTTTTACGATAATCCCGCACTGCGCGACTACTGGTATGCCGTGGCAACGGAAGCGGAGATCGCGGACCGGCCCATAGCCCGGACCTTGCTCGGCGAGAAGATCGTTATCTACCGGGACCCCGCCGGCGCTGTCGTCGCCGCGCCTGACAGGTGTCCCCACCGCCAGGCGCCCCTTTCCGCCGGGAGCGTCGAAAAAGGAGTGCTGACCTGCTGCTACCACGGCTGGTCATACGGCGGCGGCGGGAAGTGTGTCGCCATCCCGTCCGCCGACCCTGCGTTCCCGATTCCCGACAACGCGCACCTGGCCTGTTTCAGCACAGACACAAGATACGGCCTGGTCTGGGTCTGCCTGGGGGACTCTCCAAAACAGCTACCGGCTATTGCCGAGGAAGAAGACAAGTCTTTCCGGCGAATTAACAACCCTGTCGATCTCTGGCGGGTATGCGCCATGCGCATGACGGATAATTTTCTCGATATCTCCCACTTCCCCTGGGTCCATACCGGCACCTTCGGCAACAACCAGCGGCGTTCCGTCCCGGAGATAGAACTGGAAATGCTGGAAGGAGGCTACTACGGCTATAAATACCAGGTACAGGCAGACAACCCACCCGGCGCTGAACTCAGTTCAGGGAATACCGGGGAGGTGGTCAGCCGGCAGATGACAACCGGTTTTCACCTGCCGTTTACCGTTCGCAGCACCATCACTTACGAGTCGGGACTGCAACACATCATGCTGCTGTTGACTGCCCCCGTCGACGATATCACGTCGTATTTCACGTTCGTCGTATGGCGCAACGACGATTTCAGCGTGTCTGCCGAAGATATCATTGCATTCGATCGCATGATAGGCGAAGAAGACAGGCTGATGCTGGAGAAGATCCCGGGAGTCCTGCCCTTATCTCCCCGGGCGCTGGCCAATTCCCGGGCCGACAAACCATCCGTTGCATGGCGCCACCAGTTTACCCGTCTGCTGGGCGCCCCGATGAAGGCCAGTGCCTGCGATAACGTTGCACCAGCCAGCGGTTGAACTGGGGTAGCGTACCCTCCTGCCAGGAATAACGGCCGCGCGGCCCGAAACGGGAGTTGAGTCCCTTCTGCACCATGGTGTCGGCGTAGACGTCCTGCACGTTGAAATTGTTGACGCCGGCTTCCGCCTGTTCGAACAGGTATTCAAACATGGGATCTTTCAACGCCTCCGGGTTGAAACAGTAGTTGATGTCGATACTGATCTGCCCGGCTGCCTGTGCGTCGATAATAAAATAAGCGATCTCATCGGGCACCACCGCCAGGGCCAGGGTGGGCGGGACCAGGATGAACATCCCCCGTTTACGCTCCTCCAGGGTCAATTTCGGAAACACGGGCATCAGGCATTTTTTCGTCGGGTTGAACGAGCCGTCAATTTCCGTGAAATGCTGGATACGCGAGATGTGGTTCATGTCGTCGCGCCAGTCAAAAAAATCGCTCATGCCGCTGGGCGCGAAGGTCTGCAACGGTCCGTGCAGGCGGCTGGCATGGTAGGGGTCATTGAAGTTCTCCATCATCACCTTCCAGTTCCATGGCAGGTCGGGAATCTTCGTGCCCGTGCGCGTGGTAGTCTGCGGCAGTTCGAAATGATCCAGCAACGGGTCGAGTTCAGCCAGTGCCGGCGCCAGCGGCGCGGCCTGTTCATTGAAACTGGTGAAGATGAATCCCTGCCAGATTTCAACGGGCAGGGAAGGGAGGTTATATTCTGCCTTGTTGAAGCCGATTGCCCGGTCCATTTCCGGCGCGCCGATCAGGCGTCCGTCCAGGGCATAGGTCCAGTGGTGGTAAGGGCAGATGAAGCGGCTGCAATTCCCTCCTTTCTCAGCAAGGACCATGCCGCGATGCCGGCACACCGCGGAAATAACCCGGATCCCCTCTTCGGTACGGGCGACGATCAGCGGTTCATCCAGGATGGTTACAACGAGGTAATCGCCTGTGTTCGGGACCTGGTCCACCCTGCCTGCGCACAGCCATTCCCGGTGGAATATCGCCTCTTTCTCGAACCGGAAAAATTCTTCCGACGTGTACACCTCGCGCGGCAGCAGGCAGGCTTCGTTGGTAGGCAGTACGGATGCCTCGAATGCACTGAGCATCTCTTCACTGAACAGGTTCATAACTGGTCTCACTGTGATATATTGGCCTTCAGTCGATCATAGTACATTATAAAGTGATCATCCTGATTGAACGAAATCCGTGGAGGAGTATGCCAGATGAGCGAACTTGCAGAGATTAAGAGCCTGTTGGAGAAAATTGACGGACGGCTGCAGCGTGTTGAGGATATCGAAGCAATCCGGCGCCTGATTGTCGATTACGCGCGCGGGGCCGATCACGGCAACAATCCGGACATGTTGACTCCCCTGTTTACCGAGGATGCGGTCTGGGAGGCGAAAGGCTTTGGTAGCTGGGAAGGCCGCGACAAGGCCATCGCCTTTCTCAAGGCCATTGCAGGGGAAAAAGTGTGGTGGTCGCTGCACTTCATGATCTCGCCGAAGATCGATCTGGCCGCCGACGGTCAATCCGCAACCCTGCTCTGGTACCTGTGGGAACCCGCAACCATGCCTGATGAACAGACCAAACAGGCAGAGCCCCACTGGATCACCGGTGTTTATGACGCCGAGGTCGTCAAGGTTGACGGCAACTGGTTGTTTAAACGGATCACCAGCAACATGAACATGATCAGCCCGGCAAAAGACGGCTGGGTAAAGACCCGCTTCCCCCAGGGTTCGGAGACCACGCCGTACCTGATATACCTGGATGAAGGCACGTATTACTGGTGCGCCTGCGGGAAATCGGCAAACCAGCCCTTTTGTGACGGTTCGCACAAGGGGACAGGCATCACACCGGTCAGGTGCGAGATGAAGGAATACGATTTCGTCGGGTTGTGTGGCTGTAAAAAAACCGGAACGCCGCCGTTCTGCGACGCCACCCACCTGGGCCTGGATATCTGATTTAATGATCAGGGGACAGATTTAAATCTGTCCCCTTTTCCCGACGTCGGGGATGCCGGAGCGTTTGATAATCGCCTCGCCTGCGACCTGTGCGGCTGCGTAAAGTTCGTCCTCGTCTACCAGGGTATGCCGGTAGTTTTCCACTACGCGCACCCCGTCCACCCAGACGCTGTGCACTCCTCTGCCGTCCGCGCACCAGACCAGTTGCTGCAGCACGTTCAGCAGGGGCCGCCATTCCGGCCGGTCCGTGTCGTGCAGGACAAAATCCGCCTTCTTGCCCGGAGCGATTGAGCCTATCTCATCCGGTATTTGCAAGGCTTTGGCGCCGTTCAGCGTAGCCATATCCAGCGCCTTCCCGGCTGGAAAGATTTTCGTGTCCTGGCGGGCGTCCTTGAACAACCCGGCAACCAGGGCCATTTTCTGCATCAGGTCGGAACCGTAACCGTCGGTCCCCAGCGCGATATTCGTGCCTGCCTGCGCCATTTCAGGCGCGCGGCCCAGCGCGCCTATGCCGAACGCGCCTTTCAGCGCGGCAAACGGACAGAGGATGGCGTTGACGCCGGATTCACCCAGCAAAGCCGCCTCGCGGTCGTCTATATGGACCAGGTGGGTCAGGCATAAATTGTCACCGAGCACGCCGATATCCGCCAGGTGTTCAACAGGCCGTCGTCCCAGGTTTTCAAGATACCAGGCAGAGTCCGCGCGGTAAGGGCTCATATGTGCGGACACACCGAGTCCATTCGCATCGGCAAGCGCTTTCGCGGCCTTCCACACTTCGTCGGTGTTGGTCGAGTGGCCGATCAGGATAGGCCAGGCCGCGATCCTGGTGCCGGAATCCGCCGGGAAACGCTCCACTTCCTGCTCCAGCTTGCGAATCGCCCTGCCGGTCAATTGCGCTTCATCGTCTTCCGGGCTGAATGCCCGACCTTCTACCCAGGCGCCGATGCGGCCGCGTATCCCGGCCTCAACAAGTCCCTCGGCCACTTCATCCAGGTAACGGATGGTACCGGCCTCGAGAAAACAGGTGGTTCCGGCGCGTAGCATCTCGACGGCCGCGAGCCGGGCCGAGAGACGTTCGTCTGCGGGTGTATGGGCCAGGTAACGCGGGATCACCCAGCGCCGCAAGGTGTCGCCGAAGGCGTCGCTGATATCGTCGGGGACATAGCCCCGGGTAAGCGGATCGCCGGTGATATGGATATGCGCATCGATGAACCCCGGCGTGATGACGAAGCGCCTGCCGTCGATCACACTGGCGGCATTAACCTTGTCCTCAAGTTCGGCCCGTGTGCCTACCGCGGCAATGCGATCGCCCCGGATCGCCAGGGCGCCATCCCTGATAATCCGCCGTTGCTCGTCCTGGGTGACGATGACCGCTCCCTTGATGAGCGTATCTGCGCGTGCCGGCGTCATAGGTCTCTTTCCTGGGCCTGCAGGCGCCGGTATTCGCGGGGAGACATGCCGTATTCCTTGCGAAATACCCGGCTGAAATGCGCGGAGCCGTTAAAGCCCCAGCGAAAACAGATCTCCGAGATCGACAAATCGGCATGCAGGGAACTGGCCAGGTCCGCACGGCAGCGTTCGAGCCGGCGCGTGCGCAGGTAATGGATGAAACTGTTTCCCGCTTCCGTGAACAGGCGTTGCAGGTAGCGGGTGGATACGCCCTCAGCCTGTGCGACCATGCCGATGGTCAGGTCCGGTTCACACAGGAGGGTTTCTATCCTCTGGCAGATCCGTTGCAGGTGGTGTGCCCTGGCGCCGGATACTCCACCGAGACTGAATACCGACTTCTCATCGCCGAGACCGGTAATCAGGAATTCGGTCAGCGCCGTTTCCACCGGACGCAGTTGTTCAGGAGGAATTTCTTCGATCACTTCAGCCAGGGACTGCAGCATGCCGGAGAAGACGTGATTGATCCCGGATTGTGACGGCAGGTGGCCGAGCTTCAGGGACAACGGCGCAAACACCCGGGGGTTGAGTATCAGGCGTTGCACCTTCACGAACAATTGCCGATAGTCCCGGGAAAAACGCATGAACGCCTCTACATAGGTAGGGCCGTACACGATATCGCCCGGAACGAGTTCCAGCCGTTGATCTTTGTAGCTGAGCGTTGCTTCGCCTTTCAGCAGCAGGGTTAACCAGATCGCCGCGTCCTGGTCGGAATAACTGCCGGCAATCTCGTGGGGTTCAGCGTCAACCAGGGCAAACTCCATTCCCAGGGGGGACTCAGTGCAGAAGATCTCGCCGCGAAAACCTGCATTTTCCGGCAAGTCGCCGACCGGAAGGCACAAACGCCCCATGGCATCGCGCCACGCCTGGCCCTGCTCATGTTCAGGTAAGGTTGCCGTGGTGAATTTCCAGGATTTCATGAAGCGCTATTAACAATGCGTAGACGGTAAATATAATACCGGCCCGGCGGTTTGTCCAAAGGACGCTGTCCGGGGACGAGCGCGGGCCCGTGACACGGGCTTGTGATTGGGATATACTGCCGGTTATTATAAAGCTGAAAAGAGCGCATACTGCTCCAGGGAATGCACGAGTGTATGCGGCTCATTATCCGCCGGCCGATATTGTTGTCCCGAAGAGTACGCGGCTGGCCGGTGTAAGGCGGATCTTATGCAAAACTCAAAAAACAACAACTGGCAGGGACCCCCTGCCCAAGGGCTTTATGACCCCGCCACGGAGCACGACTCCTGTGGCGTGGGATTCGTGGTGGATATCAAGGGACGCAAATCCCGCAAGATTGTTGACAATGCCCTGACCATCCTGAAGAACCTGCTGCATCGCGGCGCCTGCGGCTGCGAGGTGAATACCGGTGACGGCGTCGGGATGCTGATCCAGAAACCCCACCGGTTTTTCCTGCGCGTGTGCGGGGAGGCGGGCATCAGCTTGCCGGAGGCAGACTGGTACGGCGCCGGACTGGTGTACCTGCCGCGCGACCCGGCCCAGTCGGAGGAGTGCCGGCGGGTATTCGAACGCATCATCGAAGAAGAAGGCCAGACCGTACTGGGCTGGCGCGACGTGCCTGTCGATGATTCCCTGCTGGGACCTACCGCGCTTGAAGGCGAGCCCACCTTCAAGCAGATCTTCATCGGGCGCGCCGATTCCATTCCCGACCCCGCGGCTTTCGAAAGAAAACTTTACGTCATCCGCAAACGGGTGGAACATGCCATCTGGAATTCGGACATGGAGCAGCAGGACCTGTTCTATATCCCGTCCCTGTCCTGGCGTACCTTCGTCTACAAGGGCATGCTGACCGGTACCCAGTTCGAACCCATGTTCCCGGAGATCTCCAGTCCGGATATAGAAACGGCCCTGGCCCTGGTACACCAGCGCTTTTCCACCAATACCTTCCCGTCCTGGCGCCTGGCGCACCCGTTCCGTTACCTGTGTCATAACGGCGAGATCAACACCGTGCGCGGCAACATCAACTGGATGCGCGCCCGTGAGGCGCTGTGTGATTCCGGGTTGTTCGGTCCCGACCTGCAGAAGATTTTCCCGGTCGTCATCGAAGGCGGCAGTGACTCGGCGGTGTTCGACAATGCCATGGAGTTCCTGCACATGACCGGCAGGCCCCTGGCCCATGCCATGCTGATGATGATCCCGGAGGCCTGGAGCGGCCACGAGACCATGAGCGAAGAGCGCAAGGCGTTTTACGAATACCACGCCTGCCTGATGGAACCCTGGGACGGGCCGGCTTCCATCGCGTTTACCGACGGCGAGGTCATCGGCGCGGTATTGGACCGGAACGGCCTGCGGCCGTCGCGTTATTACGTCACCCATGACGACATGGTGATCATGGCTTCCGAGGTGGGCGTGCTGGATGTCGCCCCGGAAAACGTGAAGCTCAAGGAACGTTTGCACCCCGGGCGTATCTTCCTGGTGGACACCCGGGAAGGCCGGATCATCGACGACAGTGAACTGAAACAGCGCTACATCGAGGAGCATCCTTACGGGCAGTGGTTGAAGCGAAACCTGATGCCCCTGGAGAACCTGCCCAATCCGAAGAATATCCACGGCACCGACCCGGATACCCTGTTGCAGCGCCAGCAGGTGTTCGGGTACACCCACGAGGAATTGCGCATCCTGGTCGCGCCCATGGCCGGCAACGGGGAGGAACCCGTCGGATCAATGGGAACGGATGCGGCCCTGGCTGTGCTGTCTAACCGGCCGCGGGTATTGTACGACTATTTCAAACAGTTGTTCGCCCAGGTCACCAACCCGCCCCTGGACGGCATCCGCGAGGAACTGGTAACCCAGGTCTCCACGACCATCGGTCCGGAAGCGAACCTGCTGCAGCCCGGTCCGGAGAGCTGCAAGCGCGTACGCATTCCCTCACCGCTGCTCACCAATGCCGAACTGGCCCGCATCCGGGATATGAACCTGCCCGGTTTCAGGACCAGGACCATTCCCATCCTCTACCCCGTCGCAGACGGCGGGCCCGGGCTGGACCGGGCACTGAATGAAGTCTGTGAGCAGGTCGACCGGGCCATCGAGGAGGGTTACAGCTACATTATCCTGTCCGACCGCGGCGTGAATGCCGAACTGGCGCCCATCCCGGCGCTGCTGGCGACCGCCGGCGTGCACCACCACCTGATCCGCAACGGCAGCCGCACCCGTGTCGGACTGGTGCTGGAATCCGGCGAACCCCGGGAAGTCCATCATTTCGCGGTCCTGATCGGTTACGGCATCGAGGCGGTCAACCCCTACCTGGTCTTCGAGAGTATCGGCGGCCTGATCGGCGAGGGCTTCGTGCCGGAGATGCAGTTCGACAAGGCGGTGGCCAATTACATCAAGGCCGTCAACAAGGGGTTGATCAAGACCATGTCCAAGATGGGTATCTCGACGGTGCAGTCCTACCGCGGCGCCCAGATTTTCGAGGCCATCGGCCTGGACAAGGACTTCGTGGATCATTATTTCACCTGGACCGCTTCGCGTATCGGCGGGATAGGGCTGGACACGGTTGCAAAGGAAAACAGCCTGCGCCACCACAACGGTTTCCCGGACCGGCCGGTCAAGCGCCCGGACCTGGAATGGGGCGGCGAATACCAGTGGCGCCGCGACGGCGAGTACCACCTGTTCAACCCGGAAACCGTGTTCAGGCTGCAGCATTCCACGCGCACCGGGCAGTACCGCATTTTCAAGGAATACACCGGGCTGGTGGACGACCAGAGCCGCAACCTGGCAACGCTGCGCGGGTTGATGCAGTTCAATCCTGCGGATGAGCCCATACCCCTGGAGGAAGTGGAACCGATCGAGAACATAATGAGACGCTTCTCCACCGGCGCCATGTCCTACGGTTCCATCAGCAAGGAAGCCCATGAGACCCTTGCCATCGCCATGAACCGCATCGGCGGCAAGTCCAATACCGGCGAGGGCGGCGAAGACCCGGTCCGTTACATACCGGACGAGAACGGCGACCTGCGCCGCAGCGCCATCAAGCAGGTGGCGTCCGGCCGTTTCGGCGTGACCAGCGAATACCTGGTGAATGCCGATGACCTGCAGATCAAGATGGCGCAGGGCGCGAAACCGGGTGAAGGCGGGCAGTTGCCGGGTCCCAAGGTCTATCCGTGGATTGCCGAGGTGCGCCATTCGACACCCTGGGTAGGCCTGATCTCGCCGCCGCCGCACCATGATATCTATTCGATCGAGGACCTGGCCCAACTGATCCACGACCTCAAGAATTCCAACCCGGAAGCGCGCGTGCACGTGAAACTGGTGGCGGAAGTGGGAGTGGGCACGGTTGCCGCGGGGGTGTCCAAGGCCCATTCCGACGTGGTCCTGATCTCCGGCTATGACGGCGGCACCGGCGCCTCCCCAGTCAGCTCATTGAAGCACGCGGGCCTGCCCTGGGAACTGGGACTGGCCGAAACCCAGCAGGTGCTGGTGCAGAACAAGCTGCGCGACCGTATCGTCGTACAGACCGACGGCCAGTTAAAGACCGGCCGAGACGTGGTTATCGCGGCCTTGCTGGGCGCGGAGGAATTCGGTTTCTCCACGGCCCCCCTGGTCGTCAGCGGCTGCATCATGATGCGGGTCTGCCACCTGAACACCTGTCCGGTGGGCGTGGCGACCCAGGACAAGGGTCTGCGCGAAAAATTCACCGGCAAACCGGAGTTCGTGGAAAACTTTTTCCGGTTTATCGCCGAGGAGATGCGGGAACTGATGGCGCAACTGGGGTTCCGCACCGTGGATGAAATGGTCGGGCGCAGCGACCGGCTGGACATGAACAAGGCGATCGCTCACTGGAAGGCGAAGGGCCTGGATTTCACCAATATACTCTACAAGCCCGAAATGGGTGCCGAGGTGGGTATTTATCACTCGCAGGAACAGGACCACGGCCTGGAAAAATCTCTGGACGTAACCACGCTGGTGCCCCTGTGCAAGCAGACCCTGGAGACAAAGGAACCGGTTGACATCATCCTGCCCATCAGGAATACGAACCGCACCACGGGCACCATCCTGGGTTACGAGATTACCAAACGCTACGGCGCAGAGGGACTGCCGGCGGACACGGTACGGGTACATTTCAATGGCTCTGCCGGGATGAGTTTCGGCGCCTTTGTCCCGAAGGGCGTTACCCTGACCCTGGAAGGGGACTCCAACGATTATATCGGCAAGGGCCTTTCCGGCGGCAAGATCATCGTCTACCCGCCGCGGGCCTCGACCTTTGTGCCGGAGGAAAACATCCTTATCGGCAACGTGGCCCTGTACGGCGCAACCTCCGGCGAAAGCTATTTCAGGGGTATCGCCGGCGAGCGCTTCTGCGTCAGGAACAGCGGCGTCCACGCGGTGGTGGAGGGCGTTGGAGATCACGGTTGCGAATACATGACCGGCGGCCGCGTGGTGATCATCGGCAGGACCGGACGCAACTTTGCCGCAGGCATGTCCGGCGGCATTGCCTACGTACTGGACGAGGACGAGGATTTCAACATCCGCTGCAACCGGCAGATGGTGGACCTCGAAGCGGTCGAGGAGGAAGAAGACATCAGGACGATCAGGACGCTCCTGGCCCGGCACGTCCAATACACCCACAGCAGTGTCGGCCGGCGCATCCTGAACAACTGGCGCGAGTACCAGGGCCGCTTTGTCAAGGTCATGCCCAGGGATTACAAGATCGTGCTGGAAGCCATCAGGAAAGGGCGGGAAAAGGGCCTGTCCGAGGAAGAGGCTATCATGGAAGCGGCCCATGGGTAAGATCACCGGTTTCATCGAGTTCGAGCGGGAAAAACAGCCGTACCGACCCATCGAGGAAAGGCTTGGCGACTGGGGCCAGGTGATGGAGCCATGGCCGATCGAACCCCTGAAGGTCCAGGCGTCACGCTGCATGGATTGCGGTATTCCGTTCTGTCACCAGGGGTGCCCCCTGGGAAACCTGATCCCGGACTGGAATGACCTGGTTTACCGGGACCAGTGGCTGGAAGCGATTCACCGGTTGCATGCAACCAACAATTTCCCGGAATTTACCGGCACCCTGTGTCCGGCGCCCTGTGAAGGGTCCTGCGTGCTCGGAATCAACGATGATCCGGTGACCATCAAGGCGGTGGAACTCTCGATCATCGACAAGGCCTGGGAGAACGGCTGGATCAAGCCTGAGCCGGCTCCGGTAAAGACCGGGAAGCGGGTGGCCGTGGTCGGGTCCGGGCCGGCGGGGCTGGCCGCAGCCCAGCAACTGGCCCGTGCGGGCCATGACGTGACGGTATTTGAGCGGGACGACCGCATCGGCGGCCTGTTGCGTTACGGTATCCCGGAATTCAAGATGGAGAAGCGGGTCCTGGACCGGCGTCTCGAACAGATGGCACAGGAAGGCGTGGTGTTCCGTCCCGGTTGCAACGTCGGCGTTGATATGGACCCGCGCGACCTGTGCAGCGACTACGACGCAGTCCTGCTGGCCGGCGGCGCCACCGACTCGCGAGACCTGCCGGTCCCCGGCCGGGAACTGGGCGGCATCCACCTTGCCATGGACTACCTGCCGCTGCAGAACAAACGTTGTGAAGGCGACGACATCCCCGACGGAGAATTCATCAGCGCCCGGGGAAAGGATGTAGTCATTATCGGCGGGGGCGACACCGGCGCGGATTGCCTGGGTACTGCCAACCGCCAGGGAGCGAAGTCCGTACACCAACTGGAAATCATGCCCAAGCCCCCGAACAGCCGCGCGCCGGACAATCCCTGGCCCGAATGGCCGCGCATCTACCGGATCGCCTCGGCCCATGAAGAGGGTGTCGAACGGGTCTACGCGGTATCCACCAGGCGTTTCACCGGTGACGGCAACGGCCATGTCAAGGGACTGGAACTGGTTGAAGTGGAAATGAAACATGAAGACGGCCGGCTGCAGTTTGTGGAGATACCGGGGACGGATTCCGTGCTGCCCTGCGACCTGGTCCTGCTCGCCATGGGCTTCCTGGGACCGGAGAAGACAGGGATGCTGGAGCAGTTGGGCGTCGAGTTGACGCAAAGAGGCAACGTGAAAAGAGACCCGAACTGGATGACCAGCGTAAACGGCGTCTTTACCGCGGGCGATATGCAGCGGGGACAATCCCTGATCGTCTGGGCCATTGCCGAAGGCCGTTCCGCCGCCCGGGGCATCGACCGGTTCCTCATGGGAGCATCCGACCTGCCGGCGCCGGTCGAATAGCGCCCTGGTGAGATATGCGGGCTAGGTCCAATCCCCTGGACAGTGTGGTTTACATCCAGAGCCAGGTGCCGGAACGCGCCATGACGGCAGAGATTCTCGGTACCGAACGCAGCGGTCACGGTGTTCGCATCAGGGAAGACGGACTCATCGCGACCGTGGGCTACCTGGTGCTGGAGGCCGAACACATCTGGATCAGGTCCAGGGAAGGGCAGGGCGCGACGGCCTATATTGTTGCCCAGGATTTTGATTCCGGCATTACCCTGCTGAAACCGACGCTGGCCCTGGAAGGCAGCTACCTGGTCCCGGGACTGAGCAATGAACTGGCCGTGGATGAACCCTTACTCGTCTATCGCAGCGATCATGATGAGGCGTTCACATGCACCCTGTTCGCCAGGCAGGAATTTGCCGGTCGCTGGGAGTATTTGCTGGACTATGCCCTGTTTACCTCACCTGGCTGCAATGACTGGGCCGGCGCGGCCCTGGTGGACCAGTACGGACAACTCTGCGGTGTGGGGTCACTGCTGATGGAACTCCACCAGGATGACGAGGAGGAACTGCTGGGCAACATGTTCATACCCATCGATATGGTGTCGCCCTACCTGGATGAGATGTGCGAATTCGGACAGCGCCGGGAGCCGCCAAAACCCTGGATGGGCGCGCTGATACAGGAATATGAAGGCAAACTGGTGGTAACGGGCGTGTACCCCGGATGCCCCGCTGATCTTGCCGGAATCAAGCCGGGTGATGTGGTCCTGTCGGTCGATGATGAACCGGTAAACAATCTCTCCGGGATTTTCCGCAAGGTCTGGAGCCTGGGCAGCGCCGGTGTTGAGGTGCCTCTGCTTGTCTCCTCGGCGGGAAGCCTGCGCCAGTGCCTGCTGAAATCGATCGACCGTTCCATATTCTACCGGTCCGTGGCCGCGGCGGGACAGGTCAACTGACCCGCATCCGCCTGGAAAAGCGGGTGAATCCAATTCCTTTTGTCAATTCCGATGGATTTTAGTATATACTTAGCGAATCTGGTATACTGGTTTAGCGCAATTCAAACAAGAGCGAGGGGCATGACATGCGATATCTTACGTTAGCTTTTTTTCTGACGCTGATTATGGGGTTTGCCGGGTGTGGCGACATGGCAGGTGACGGTGGCGATGCTGATGCAGGCAATGGCGCTACGGAAGAGATGGCCATGGATGAGGCACCGGCTGAAGGGGGAGCCATGGAGGAAGCTTCCGACGGTCCGCCGGCATGGCAGGTCCTGGAACAGAACGTAGTACATTCCGAGTAATAAGGTTCGCATGCGGGGGGAGGCGTCATGCCTCCCATCCCGCATATTATGGGCCTGATTTTTTCTTGAACCGGCGTCACTGGTGTCAGCCATGGTTCGGGGAGAGAAATGACCGCTGAGATTCCGGCCACTTATCAAGACCTGCTGACAGGTCCCGTCTATGTCCAACTGGCGACTCACATGAAGAATGGGTCGATCCAGGTGCATCCCGTATGGTGTGGTTACGATGGAGTTCACGTCCTTGTTAATTCCGCAAAAGGACGGGTGAAAGACAGGAACATGCGCGCCAATCCAAATGTGACGGTACTCGCGATCGACCCGGAAAATCCCTTTCGCTGGCTTGAAGTACGCGGGAAGGTCGTTGAAATCACCGAAGCAGGCGCTGATCAGCATATTGACCAGTTGTCCGAGCTGTATATACAACAGAGTCCCTATCCATGGCGGGAACCCGGAGAGGTGCGCATCCTGTACCGGATCAAACCGGAACGCGTGACTGCGTTTTCCTCCTGACCCCCAATCAAATTGTTGGGGTCAGAGTAAAAATTCTGCGAATTTCTTACTCTGACCCCTTGATTCGGGAATTTTTACTCTGACCCCAGGTATCTGAATGCAGGATCATATCAGCGCCTCAATTCGCTATACCGTCAACACGGGCGTGAAGCCTGTCAGCCAGTCCCGGACCCTGGGCGGCAGGATCGAATACCGGAACTGTACCTTTGCCGATCACATGGTCCAGATTCGCAACGGGCGCAAGGAAGTTGATGACTTCGACTTTGAACAACACGGGTTTGTGTTTGTCAGGCACGTTACACAAGTGGCCAATTTCTTTGATCAGGAAGAGGTGGAATGTGATTACTATCCTGAAGCCGGCGCTTTGATCAAGCATGTGACGGGGGCTGAGCGGGTGCATATTTTTGATCACACCGTGCGTTCCGGCGATCCGGTTAAACAGGAACTGGGCACACGCGAACCGTTGATGCAGGTTCACAATGATTACACCAACTGGTCCGGCCCGCAACGGGTCAGGGATCTGTTGCCGGAGGAGGCGGAAGACCTGTTGCGGCGCAGGTTCATGATCGTGCAGGTCTGGCGTCCCATCGGAGCTGCCGTAGTGAGTAATCCTCTTGCACTGTGCGATGCGCAAACCCTTGCAGAAGCGGATCTGATCCCGACCGAACGCCGGCACCCGAACCGCGTGGGCGAAACCTATACGCTTTCTTATAACCCGGCCCATCGCTGGTACTACTTTCCGAAGATGCGGCGCGATGAGGCTGTCGTTTTCAAGGTCTATGATTCAGCCGCCGACGGCAACGCGCGTTTTACCGCCCACGGTTCATTCGATGACCCCGATACCCCGGAAAATGCGCCGCCCCGAGAAAGCATCGAGCTCAGGGCATTGGTGTTTTTCAATACATAACGACACAAATCGCGCCCCATTCGTCACTCATTGCATCCTTCCCTGGATGCAACCCTACGGGCGGCTGTCGCCGTGCAAATCGGCCGTCCTGCCGATTTGTCCCGCGAAGGCGGGAATCCAGTGGATAACAAAACTCCTTATAATGAACGTTTGCTTACTGGATTCCCGCCTTCGCGGGAATGACGGATAGGGCCGGTTTTCAATCTGTCCCCGTTTTGTTACAGCGTAGCCACAACCGTGGCGTCGTAATACTTCACTTCGGGAGGTTCGGCGAAACATTCGAATAAACCGGGCACTGTCGCCTGCATGAAGTCACTGTTGAAGTGATCATCATGGGTCTCTTTCGTTTCCCATTCTTCGAACAGGAAGTACCTGAGCGGGTCAACCGGGTCGGGATAGAACGTATAGCGCACTATTCCCGCTTCGGTCCGGCCCACTTCGACGATTTTCTGCATAATTGATTTGGCCCGTTCAAGGTCATCCTGTTTGAACAGGAAACTACCGGTTACCAGGTACATGATTTTTTGTCTCCACTCAAATTCGGATAAACTGTAACAGTCATAATAAACAAATAACAAACTTTCATGAGCAGAGGTCTGCACGCCCCGACAATATGTAACTCCGTACGGATTGGTGGGGTCAGAGTAAAATTTCTGGCGAAATTCTTACTCTGACCCCGGAATTTACACAGCAAAATCAATGAAAATCGCCATCATCGGCGCCGGCATTACCGGTATTGCAGCGGCAAGTATCCTGAACAAGGCCGGCTACCAGACAATCCTGTTTGAAAAATCCGGTAAAGCAGGCGGCGTCTGGGCAGTCGGGTATCCGGGAGTGTATCTTCAGAATACCAGCCGCCAATATACCCTGGCGGAGTTTCCCTGGCCGTTTAAACCCGCGTACCATCCTACCGCCATTGAAATACTGAAGTACCTGGACCTGGCTATCGAGGGCCTGGGTCTGGACGTCCGCAAGCGCGCCGAAGTTGTCGGAATGGTAGAAAATGACCGCGGCTGGACGTTACGCTACCGGGATGATGCCGGTGAGCAGGAACAGCAGTTTGATTACGTGGTGTCGGCCATCGGCCAGTATACCGAGGGCAAGTACAAGCCGGCGTTTCCCGGGCAGGAGACGTTCGAGGGCGGGATCATCACCGAGAGGGACATCGATTCCCCGGACCTGTTCAGGGACAAGCGCACGGTCGTGGTTGGTTTCGGGAAATCCGCAGTCGATATCGCTGCCATGGCAAGCGACGGAGCCGAACAAGTGCATCATGTGTTCCGTACCCCGCGCTGGATGCTCCCGTTTACCATCTTCCGTATCCATTACACCCACCTGCTGTTTTGCCGGTTGAATACCTTCTTCATGCCCTGCTGGGCGCATCCGACAGCGTTCGAGCGCTTCGTTCATCACAGGCTGGGCTTGCTGGTGGACTCATTCTGGTTTTTCATCTCGCGCCTGTTCGTCCTGCTGTGCAAACTGCGCGGGGTATTCAAGGGCAGGGCCGCAAACAGGCGATTGGATACCCTGATACCGCGCCACAGGTTCATCGGCGACCTGCGTTCGGCGGCCGCGCTGACGCCTCCGGATTATTACCGCCTGGTAGCCGAAGGACGGGTGGAACCCTGCCATGGAGAGATATCCCGTTTCTCAGGGCAAGCCGTACACCTGAAAGACGGCCGCAGCATTACCTGTGATCAGGTGGTTTTGTGCGTCGGGTCGGAACAACCCCGGTTCCCATTTCTGCCCGACAAATACCGCCGTCTGCTGGAAAGTGAGGATGACGGGGTGCAATTGTACCGTCACGTCCTGCATCCGGATATCCCGCGCTTTGCCTGCGCCGGGTACAACCACGGTTTCATGCACGTGCCTGCGGCTGAAATCGGCATGATCTGGCTGTGCGCATACCTGAACGGAGACATCATCCTGCCGGACCGGGAGGTGATGCTCAGGTGTATCGAAGCCACCCGGGAGTGGAAACGTAAACACATCAACTACGAACCGTCGCGCTCCTGTGCCGTCAATACCCGGTTTCAGCAGTACCTGGATATCATGCTGCAGGAACTGGGCGTTTCGCCCTACAGGAAGATGCCCAACCTGTTCGCGGAAATATTCGCTCAATACGGCGCAGAAGATTATCGCGGCGTATTCGATGAATATCTCAGCGGAGCGCGTGAACGGAACGCACCGTTGCCTTCACTGCCGCTGGACACCTGATCAAGAGATGGGTGGGGTCAGAGTAAAATCACCACCGGCTTTGCTGTTGCCAACGATCTTGGCGATTTTACTCTGACCCCGGAATTTGAGTAAAAACCCATGAGATGTGAGATAAAAGTGCACATTGCGAAGGGTTTTTACTCTGACCCCGGAATTTCAGAACTTACTTGAAACAACACAGGAGCAATCATCATGCAAACTGCTATCGTTATGGGAGCAGGACCGCTACAGGGGCTCGGAGCGCAGTTGTGCAGGCGCTTTGCCGGTCTCGGCCTGCATGTCTTCGTGGCGGGCCGGACCCGTGAGAAACTGGACAAGGTTGTTTCCATGATCGAGGCGGACGGCAACCGCGCCAGCGCGCATGTAGCCGATGCCGCAAATGAAGCAGACGTAATACGCCTGTTCGATGAGGCCGTCGCTGCGGGACCCCTGTCCGTGGGAATTTACAACGCCGGCAATAATACGCCGGGCAGGATCGTTGACATGGAGGCGTCCTATTTCGAAAACAGTTGGAGAACCGGTTGTTACGGCGGCTTCCTGTTTGCCCGCGAGACGGTGAAACGAATGCGCGGGTCCGGCGGCACTTTATTGTTTACCGGCGCCAGCGCATCATTGCGCGGGCGCGCCGGTTTCGGCGCGTTCAACTCATCCAAGGGCGCATTGCGCAACCTGGCTCAGGCGCTGGCAAAAGAATGCGGCCCGGAAAATATTCACGTCGGACACGTCATTGTGGACGGCGCAATCAACGGCGAAAAAATCAGGACGAGACGGCCGGAGATTGCCGAACGGCTGGGTGACGAGGGTATGATCGGTATCGACGGTATCGTGGACGCCTACGAGTTCCTGTACAGGCAACCTGCAAGCGCCTGGACGTTCGAGGTGGACCTGCGCACCTCGATTGAGACCTGGTAGCGGCAGAATCCGGGCCGGCTATTCGCCCGGTTTCTCGGTAAAAGGGACGGATTTCAAATCCGTCCCTGGGGTTTTCCTATTCGCCCAGTTTCTCGTAGGCCTCTGAATCCTTCAGCGCAGCATTGTCCTTGATATAATCCCAGGCCAGCTTGCCGGCGTCCCGCAAGGTTACGTCAGCGCCGGAAGACAACAGGGTCAGTATGATGTCGGGATTGTTGCTCTGGTCGGCGGCCGCATGCAGCGGGGTGCTCTGCCTGGCGTCGCGGGCATTCGGGTCAGCCCCCCCGTCCACCAGCGCAATGATGATGCCGGGATTGTCGTTGGACCAGGCCGCCCAATGCAGCGCGGTGGCGCCCCACTCCTTGTCCCGCGCGTTTATCTGCGCCCCTGCTTCCACCAGGGCGGAAATAATATCCGGATCGTCATTGAATGCTGCGGCAAAATGCAGAGGGGTAAATCCCCACTCATCCTTGGCGTTGGCATCCGCGCCCGAATCAATCATTTTCTGAACCATTTTCAGTGTGGCCTTCTCAAAAAAAGCCATCGTGTTCCACTCTGACACCTTGGATGCTTCTCCCTCATTGCGACTTACCCCATTGTAAACCTGAATAAAAGGTCAGGTCAATGTATATGTGGTCGGCTGTATATATCGTTGGCAGTTCCCGCTGAATTCCGGGGTCAGAGTAAAATCGCCAGGGACGTTGGCAATAGCAGGGCCGGTGGTGATTTTACTCTGACCCCACCCATCGGTTTATACCCGGTACCGTTTTTTTCTTGTTTTTGCCGGCGTGACAGCTTATTGTTTGCCCTGCTCATCCGCTTATGGAATTATTCCGTCAATGTCTGAAAAACTGCTTAACGATCGCTTGTTGAGAGCGTTGCGGCGCCAGCCTGTCGATGTGACGCCGGTATGGATCATGCGCCAGGCAGGGCGTTACCTGCCGGAATATCGCGCCACCCGGCAGCGCGCGGGGGATTTCATGACCCTGTGCAAGACTCCCGAGCTTGCCTGCGAGGTCACGCTGCAGCCCCTGCAGCGGTTTGACCTGGATGCGGCAATCCTGTTTTCCGACATTCTTACCATTCCCGACGCCATGGGCCTGGGGCTCAGCGTGGTGGAGAACAAGGGGCCCCGATTTGCCCGGCCGCTGCGCTCGGCCAATGACATCCGCAACCTGGCGGTGCCGGATGTTGAAGCCGACCTGGGTTACGTGCTGGATGCCGTCAGGCTGATCAAGCGGGAACTGCACGGTAAAGTGCCGTTGATAGGCTTCGCCGGCAGTCCCTGGACTATTGCCACCTACATGATCGAAGGCGCATCGAGCAAGAATTTCAGCCTGGCCAAAGGCATGTTGTACGGACAGCCGGAGCGGATGCACCAGTTGCTGGATATATTGAGCCGGTCCATTACCGACTACCTGAACGGCCAGGTTGCGGCAGGAGTCGACGTGGTCATGATCTTTGACAGCTGGGGGGGCATATTGTCCCATGCCGCATACCTTGAGTTCTCACTGGAGTACATGCGGCGCATTGTCCGGGACATCAGGACAGCAGGGCAGGGGAGTGCCGTTCCCATTATTCTGTTTACAAAGGGGGGGGGACTCTGGATCGAGGACATCGCAGGGTCCGGTTGTGACGCCGTCGGGCTGGATTGGACCATGGACATCGAGGCGGCGCGCAGAAAGGCGGGCGACAGGGTTGCGTTGCAGGGCAACCTGGATACGGCAGTATTGTATTCCTCCCCCGCAACGATTCGCAGACAGGTGGCCGAGGTGCTGGCAGGATTCGGTAAAGGCGACGGCCATGTATTCAACCTGGGGCACGGCATTCATCCGGATATCGACCCGGACAAGGTAGCAGTGCTGGTGGACGCCGTACACGAACTCAGCCGCCCGTACCATAAACGCCGGGAAGAAGGAATTGTGGGGTCAGAGTAAAAATTCTGACGAATTTCTTACTCTGACCCCTGGTCTCCGCCGCCGCGTATGTTGAAGCAACGTATCATTCTAATCGCCAAAGGTTTTTGTATCGGGACGGCGGATATCATCCCCGGGGTGAGCGGCGGCACCATGGCGTTTATCCTGGGGATTTACCGCGAATTCATTGCCGCAATCAAATCCTTTGACCTGGCCGCGTTGATGGCACTGCTCAGGCTGGATATCAGGGAAGCCCTGGCGAGACCGCATTTCGGCTTCATCGTACCGCTGGTCATCGGCATTGCCGCCGCGCTGCTGTTTTTTACCCGGATCGTGCAGTTGCCGCAATTACTGCTGGATTATCCCGAACAGATCTACGGCCTGTTTTTCGGTCTCATCGGCGGTTCCATCCTGGTCCTGCTCAAGGACCTTGACGGCATTGCACGAATGGAACTTATCCCGGTAATTGCGGGAGCGGTTTCCGGTTACATCGTATTCAATATGGTGCCCGTACAAACCCCCGAGGCCGGTTGGTTCATATTCATCGCCGGTGCGCTGGCAACCTGCGCGATGATGCTGCCGGGCATATCAGGATCGTTCGTGCTGCTGATCCTGAATAAGTACGCCTACGTGTTCACGGCAATCGGGTATTTCAAATTATCCGTCCTGCTCCCGTTTGCCGGCGGCGCACTGGCCGGTCTGGTTTTTTTCAGCCGCCTGTTATCCTGGATACTCGAACGCTGGTATCGCACTACCGTGGTTTTCATCACCGGTCTGCTGCTTGCTTCGTTAACGGTCATCTGGCCTTTTCAGGAACGCGTCTATGAAACCATCGAAGATAATTCGCTGCTCATCGATACTCATCCGGTTTTCCCCGCGCACCTGTCCGGGCCGGTCCTCACTTCATTTGTATTCATCATCTGCGGCATCATCGCCGTACTGGGTATCAGGCGCCTCCATAAAGCGGAAGCGCCGGAAAACTGAGTGTTATGTCCGGCATCGGGAAGTCATTGATAAAGTCAATTGTTGTGCCGCTCTGTTGCGCCGCCGCCAGCGCGGGCGAAATCGGCGCTCAGGAAACCAACGCGGCCCCCGGGGGCACACAGCTCGAGGAGATAGTGGTTACCGGCAGCCACATCAAGCGCGATGAGGCGGATTTTGCATCACCGTTGACGACCTTCGACAAGGATGACTTGGACGTTCTCGGGGCCACCGATATCAAGGATATTATCGGCAACATGTCCTTTAATTCCGGTTCCCTGGGCGTCTCCGCCAACAACTGGGTCGGCGGCGACAGTTCCACGGGCAACGCCAGCGTCAACCTGCGCAACCTGGGCAATGGCGCTACGCTGGTGCTGGTCAACGGCCGGCGCAGCGTCAGCAACAGCTTCGACAACAGCGGCAGCGGTTACGTCGACGTCCATGGCTTGCTGCCCAATATCGCGCTGGAGCGCATAGAAGTGGTCAAGGACGGCGCCTCGGCCCTGTACGGTTCCGACGCCGTTGCCGGGGTAGTAAACTTCATCACCCGGCGCGATTTCAAAGGCGTTGAGTTGCAGGTGGATTTCAGCAGCGATGACGAAACCCACAAACAGCAGGACCTGCTGTTCTCCGGCCTGGCCGGAACCAACGGTGATTGGGGGTATATCAACCTGGCCGCCAGTTACCTGGACCGCGGCGGGCTGACCTTTGCCGACCGTTATGAGCGTTACGGTCGCTCCGGGCTGTCCAGTTTCGGCCAGCCGGGGCGCTACGTGCCGCAGGTTCCGGAACAGGGCGCGGCACCCGTGGCGGCCAACTACTGGTGGCCGCAGGGGGGCGCCGACCCGAAGGACTTTTCCGGCAGCCTCCCGGACCTGGAGTGCGAACAAGCCGCCGCGGACGATGGCCCCATGGGTACCCTGGGCCCGCACCCGGATTTCGGCAATATCTGCGTCTATGATTACTCCAGCTTTTTCGCCATGGTGCGCCCGGAGGAGCAGGTCATGTTGCACGGCGACGCGAGCCTGCGCTTGTCCGCAAAGACTGAGGTATACGGGTCATTCAGTTATTCCGACCACGAGTCATCACGGGACAATTCCCTGTACCCGGACGTGCGCTACGTGATCATCCCCGAGCATCATTTCGGGTTGCAACTGGACGCGGCGCGGCGCGGGTTCGAGCCGCTGCCTTACCAGGCGATGCAGCGCCTGGCGGGAGGCCATATCGACTCGCCGGAAGAAGATCGGCCCATCAGCACTGTCTCCGCCACCCGCCGGGACAACCTGCGGGCATTGCTGGGCCTGCAATCCGACTTTATCCTGGGAGGGCGAAGCTGGTTCCTGGATACCAACCTGGTCTATTCCCGTAACCGGATTGCCTCGGAGTTGCCGACGGATATACTCGTGCCGCGCATGGACCTGGCCTTTGCCGGGCTGGGCGGCCCGGATTGCGACCCGCAGGCCGGCGAACCCGGCTCCGGCAACCTCGGCATGGGCGCGTGTTACTACTACAACAGCTTCCAGACCAGCGTTTACGACCCGGTCACGGGCGCGCGCTGGAATGACGCAGACACGTCTCCCTGGACCGCCGACCCCAGCCTCACCGTGGCCGAGGCTGCGCGCAAGTACCGAAACCCCGCGCAGTTGCTGAACTGGGTCCAGGGGACCTATATCACCGAGGGCGAATTGGAGCAGGTTGTATTTGACCTGGTGTTTTCCGGGAACGCTGCAGACCTGCCGGACGGCCCCCTGGGGCTGGCGCTGGGGTTCCAGTACCGCGAAGAGGAGGCGCGCTATGACTATAACGACGCTGCCAATGCCTTCAACCTGGGCTTTCTCAAGGGAAACCGGGATTGGGATAACAGTCTCTGGTCCTGGTCGGCATTTGCCGAGGCGCGGGCGCCCTTGGCGTACTGGGCCGAACTGGCCCTTGCCGGACGCTACGAATCCTTTGAAACCCTGGGGTCGGATTCCTTCGATCCTAAACTGACATTGTTGTTACGCCCCCTTGACTCGCTGTCGTTGCGGGCGTCCTGGGGCACGTCCTTCCGGGCGGGTTCCCTGTTGCAGACCGGCGGCAGCAGCAGCATCTTCCAGAATTCCAGCGACCCGTTTTCCAACGCGGTAGCCCTGGCCTACCGCGCCTCGTTAGCCAGCGGCAACCCGGAGTTGAAACCGGAACAGGCGGAAGCCTTCAACGCCGGCCTGTCCTGGCGCCCGGGGGGAGCGCTGGAGGGGTTGTCACTGGACCTGGACTATTACCGCTACGACTATACCGACCTCATTACACGGGAAGGCCACCAGGAATTGATCGACCTCGATAACGCGTTGCGTTGCCCGGACGGGGTAAACAATGATCCTGCGCAGGGACCGCTGTGCGGCTCCTGGGACCTTGACGGCGACGGCATAGTCACCGTTTACAGCATCGGTCCGGGCCTGCCGGACAAGGTTATCCGCCGTGCGGACGGCTACCTGGTGCGCACGGAGGCCTCGTACTTCAACGCCTCCAGCCTGGAATCATCCGGTATCGACCTTGCGCTTACTTATGACTGGAATGCCAACGCGGTGGGGTTGTTGCGCGCGTCACTGAACCTGAGTTATATCCTGGATTATGCCATCACCCTGCCCGGAGGCGAAAGGATTGACGGGGCCGGCAGCCGCAACGCCGGTAATTCCATCGGCCGCCCCCTGCCGGAATTACGCGGTAACGCAAGCCTGGACTGGCAACGCGGACGCCACGGCGCCTTCGTCAACGTGCGTTATATAGACAGCTACAAGGACGATATTCCCCAGAGCGCGTTTCTCGGGGCCTACATCGGTTACGCGGAAACCATCAAAAGCATGACCACCGTGGACGCGCAATACCGCCTGGACCTGCCGGCCCTGGTATTCCCGCATGAAGGTTCACAGTTGATCCTGGGAATCAGGAACCTGTTAAACCAGGACCCGCCGCTGGTAAACGTGGATGGCGCCTACGATTACTACACTCACGACCCGCGCGGGCGCATCTTTTATGCCCGCTACCGGATGCAATTCTGAACAGGAAAGGGACGGGCGGCAGGTCACAACCACCGGGGCCAGAGCAAGGAGTCCGCCCAACCACCGGGGCCGGAGCAAGAAATTCGCCCAACCGTCGGGGCCAGCGCAAGAAATCCGCCCAGCCACCGGGGTCGGAGTAAGAAATTCGCCAGAATTTTTACTCTGACCCCATCCATCCCGAAATACAGGGGCCAGGGTAACATGTCCTGAATTGCAGGGGTCAGGGTAAAATGTCTTCGACATTCTTACTCTGACCCCGCCCGTCCCGTCAGCCGATGAG
>JAPPLI010000089.1 GCA_028819495.1 Gammaproteobacteria bacterium
TATTCAATATTCAGTACCCGTATTTTTGAAGATAATCTTCCCTGATCAGTTGCTTTTTCAACTTGCCGGAATCTTCGCGCGGCAGGTGTTCGGTGAATTCATAGAGCTTCGGAACTTTGAAGTCTGCCAACCGGGCCTTCAGATACGTTGCGACTTCAGTCCTGCTCAACGACCCTTGTTTCTCTATAACCGCCACAAGCCTTTCACCGTACTCGGCGTCGGGAATACCGAATACGGCACAATCGGCAATATTTTTCATGGCGAGCAATTCCGCCTCGATCTCCGCCGGATAGATATTTACGCCGCCGGATATCACCATATCCGATTGACGGGACGAAACAAACAGGAAATCCTCCTCATCCAGGTAACCGATGTCACCCGTAACCAGAAAGCCGTTCTGGTGTAACCCCGAGGCTTTCTGCGCGTTCAGGTAGGAAACACAATCGGTACCCTCATGTTTTACACAGATGATGCCTTCTTCGAGAGGTTTGAGCCGGGTTCCCCGTTCGTCACGGATTTCAATTGCCACACCGGGCGCGGGACAGCCGACCGTTCCCGGGCGTTCAAGCCATTGGCTGGAGGTTGAGCAGGTAATGATACCGGTTTCAGTCATGGCGTAATACTCGTGGATCACGTCTCCCCACCAATCAATCATGCGTCTTTTAACTTCTGTCGGACAAGGCGCGGCTCCGTGGGTAACATGGACCAGGGAATCAAGCCGGTATCTTGTCCGAACCTCATCGGGTAAGGCCAGCAGCCGCACAAACATGGTGGGGACCAGGTGAAGGTGGGTGATTTCATACCGCTCTATCAATGCCAGCAGGTCTTCCGCATCAAAGCGCGGGGTCAGTACAAGTACGCCCCCCGATTGCAATACCATGTTTCCGTAACCATTGGGCGCTGAGTGGTATAACGGACCTGTCATCACCGAGCGCACGGGAGACTTGTCGAACCCCCAGGCAAACCGGGTACGGGAATTGACCTTGAGTCCGATTTCAGGGGTGAGATTGCTGCGCACTACGGCCTTGGGCCGGCCGCTGCTGCCCGAAGTATAGAACAGAGGCAACCTGATTTTTTTATCCGGCGGCGCAAATTCGGGACTCCGTTCCAGCCACTCCTCCCAGCGCAGAAAGTCATGGCTTGCACTTTTCCCGATATTATCAACTACCGGTATCCCATCCGGTGTGGCAACAACGATCACATGAATATCTCGAATAATCCCTTCCAGGTCGCCGGTCAACAAATCCGAATGGATAACAACAGCTTTTGCATTGCAGTCCTGCAGCAGGTATTCGATTTCTGCCGGCTTCAAATGCCAGTTTACGGGAACTACATCAAAGTCCAGGTAATGGGATGCCTCATGCAGAATAAAATATGGAATATCATTCCGTAAAATGATCGCAACCGCGTCATCCTGCCGGATTCCCAGGGATTTCAAACCCCCGGCAACACGCACGGCAACGGCGGAAACCTGCTCCATCGAGCAGTTGCGTTTGCCGAATATGATGGAGCCTGAGGACATTTTCACGTAATTCAGGGGACCGGAATTGGCGGGGTCAGAGTAAAAATTCTTCGAATTTCTTACTCTGACCCCATATATCTGGATCTTGACCCCGGACATCACTGAATATCATGCGAGCAGCCCCTGGGCCAGTCCATCCTGGCCGCGCCTTATCAAGTCTGCGAAACCGGAAATGTCGATGTTTGAACCACAAACGATCAGGGCGACCCGTTTGCCCCTGAGGCGGTCCGCGAAGGGCCCGAATGCAGCAGCCGTGGTCGCGGCGCCGGCAGGTTCAACTGCCAGTTTCATGTGTTCAAACAGGATAGCGGCCGCGGCTGCGAGCTCGTCGTCCGATACCAGGACCAAATCATCCAGCGAACGCTCGCACATCGCATAGCAGTAGTCGGCGGTGAACGGCGGGGCCAGGCTGTCGGCTATGGTCGATAATTCGGTCAGGCTCTGCGGTGAACCCGCTTCCAGGCTCTTCTTCATCACGGCAGCCCCTTCGGGTTCAACACCGTAAACCTTACAGTCCGGGTTCAGCAACCCGGTTACCACTCCGACGCCGGAGCACAACCCGCCGCCGCCGATGGGCACGACCACCGCGTCCAGGTCTGCTACCGCAGCGTGCAACTCCAGACCACAGGCGCCGGTTCCTTCCGTTACCCGCCGGCCTTCGAACGGATGAATGAAGACCCGCCCCTCTTTTGCCACTATTTCCTCGACCATCCTGAAGCCGACCGGTCCGTTTTCTGCAATCAGGATGTCCGCGCCGAGAGCGCGGGCGATTTCAATGCGGATGGGGTTGGCGCTGGCCTGCATCACCACCTTTACGCTCGTGCCGACACAGCGCGCCGCATAGGCAGCAGCAATGGCATGGTTGCCGGCGCTCATTGCGGTAATGCCCCGGTCAAGCTGTT
>JAPPLI010000136.1 GCA_028819495.1 Gammaproteobacteria bacterium
CAAGCGGGTTCATCCTGGCCGGCGCACGTCCCTTGATCTTGGCGTTGCGGCTGGTGATGCCGTGGTCGTACTGGCTGTGCAAGCGGGTTTTCGGTTGATTGGAGATCAGGTGCAGCGGATATTGCGCCGCCCGTGCGCAACCCAGCCACTCCTGTTTGTCGTACCACCGGGGATGGCCGGCGCAGTCTTCATAATTGAAACCGGCGATCTTCTCGGAATATAGTTCAATCTTCCCGGAAGGCGTACCCAGCGGGTTCGCCTGCGGGTCGGAACGGAATTTCTCCAGCGTGAATTCCCGGTCGGGCGTCTGGTCGTATACCGTCAACTGCCGCCCGCGCCAGAATTCATCAAATTCAGGCAGTGCGATATTGGCGCTTGCAGCAGCGTCCCGGGTGGAGTTGTAGAGATGTTCCACCCATTCCTCCTCATTCCTGCCGCCGGTAAACTCCGCTTCAACGCCCAGCCGTTTTGCCAGTCCGGTAAAAATGTCATAGTCGTTTCTGGCCTGGCCAAAAGGCGGCACCGCGCAGGGCATGGGAGCGATATGGCAATCATAGGGACTGATGCTGATATCGTTACGTTCCAGGGGCGTGGTCGATGGAAGCACGACGTCGGCCTGCCGGGCGGTAGCCGTCCAGAACGGTTCATTGACTATGACGGTCTCCGGCCTCGCCCAGGCCCGGCGCAGGCGGTTTAAATCCTGGTGATGGTGGTAGGGGTTGCCGCCGGCCCAGTAGATCAGCCGAATATCGGGATAGGCCAGGGTCTGCCCGTTATAGTCAAACCGCCCGCCTGGATTTAACAGCATATCCGCGATCCTTGCCACGGGAATGAGTGTATTTACGGCATTCTCTCCCTGCGGCAGCGCGGCAGTTTTGTAGTTCGGCAGGCGCCGTCCGGCAAACCCGATATTGTGCACTGAGCCGTAGCCATAAGCGACACCGCCGCCGGGCAATCCCGCGTAGCCCAGCATGGCGCTCAATACAGTCGCCATCCAGTAGGATTGTTCGCCGAATTCGCTCCGTTGCAATGACCAGCTTATGCCGATCAGGCTACGTTCCTCAGCCATATGCTTTGCCGTCTCTTCGATGCTTTCCGCCGGAATTTCGGCCAGTTGAGCTGCCCAGCAGGCATCCTTGATTATCCCGTCCTCCTCACCCATCAGGTAGGGGAGGAAGAGCTCGAACCCCGTGCAGTAAGTGTCCAGGAATTGCCTGTCATGGAGATTGTTCGCCACCAGGGTATGCGCCATCCCCAGCATGACGGCAACGTCGCTGTTGGGCCGGCACGGCCACCACTCTGCCTCAAGATAATCCGCCATGTCATCCTTTACCGGGCTGATATTCACGAACTTCACTCCGCCCCGTTTCAAGTCCTGCAACTGGTCCCTGGCAGTGTGCGCGCCCAGACCGCCTGCCATGATCTGGGTATTCTTCATGGCAATGCCGCCGAAGCACACGACCAGCCTGGTGTGTTTTGCAATATCCTCAACAGTGGGCGCCTGCAACATCAGGTCATAGAAATTTATGCCCGTGACATGGGGCATGATGACCTCTGCCGCAGCAACGGAGTAACTGTTTACAGAGCGGACATACCCACCGACCGTGTTGAGGAAACGGTGCACCTGACTGTTGGCATGGTGGAAACGGCCGGCGCTGGCCCAACCGTATGAACCGCCGTAGATTGCTTCATTGCCGAACTCCTGCCGTACCCTGTCCAGGGCCTCCGCCGCCAGGTCCAGCGCCGTATCCCATGACACCGGGACAAACGGTTCGATCCCGCGCTGCGCGCCGTCACTGTCATGGCGTTTTTCCAGGTAGCCCTGCCTGATCATGGGCTGGGGAACGCGGACGTTCTTATCCTTTGCATTCAGCAGTGACTGGCCGATTGGCGTGGGGTCCGGGTCGGAAGCGTAGGGGTGGATCGCGACCAGTTCATCCTGCGCGACTTCCGCCAGGTAATTGCCCCAGTGGGAGCTTACCGGGACGAGTTTATGTTGTTGTTCGGCTTGCGCGTGCATGTATGATCATTGGTATCTGATTAACCGCACTACTATACACTCATATTGAACTGCGGACACCTTCGATTGTCCAGTGGTCGACGGCCCAGGCCAGGATGTCCTGTTTACCGGCGCCCTTCAGTTCCTGTACAGGGTTTTGCCCCAAAAAATTCAATGATTGAAGCAGCACAGTTTCGGGGGAGGCTCCTGCGAGCACGTCCGTCGCTCCGTCCTGTTTGCTGACCTTCTTTCCGCTCTCGTCCAGGACAAGAGGGTGGTGGGCATATTCCGGCGCAGGCAAGTTGAGAACGGATTGCAGGTATACCTGGTTGAAGGTAGTGTCGAGCAGGTCGGCGCCGCGCACTATGTGGGTGACCCCCTGGGCGGCATCGT
>JAPPLI010000005.1 GCA_028819495.1 Gammaproteobacteria bacterium
AATTCGAAAAATGCGTCAAAAACATCGTAACAGTGAGACCGGGCCGGTAATGCCGGTCGTCTTCTTCGGACACGGCAGTCCCGCCAATGCCATTGAGGATAATGAGGCGACCCGCGCCTGGCATGATATCGCCGGTTCGATACAACGGCCCAGGGCAATCCTGTCCATTTCGGCGCACTGGTACACCCACGGCAGCGCTGTTACCGCCATGGAAAAGCCGGACACCATCCATGATTTCGGCGGCCCCTTTCCGGCGCCGTTATTCGATGTACAGTACCCTGCGCCTGGTGACCCCGGACTGGCGCAGCGGGTATCTGAACTGCTGGCGCCGTTTCCGGTACAGATGGATCAATCATGGGGGCTGGATCACGGCACCTGGTCGGTACTGGTAAACGCGTACCCGGAAGCCGAAATCCCGGTAGTCCAACTCAGTCTTGACCTGGACAGACCGCTGGACGGGCATTACGCACTGGGGCAGCGCCTGCGACCGTTAAGGCGCGAAGGTATACTCATTATGGGCAGCGGCAATATCGTGCACAACCTGGCTTTGATGGACTGGTCAAATCCTGGAGCGACTCCTTTCGACTGGGCCGTTCGGTTTAATAACATGATCAAGGAACATATCCTGGACAATAACCCGCAAGGCATTTGGGAATTTCAACGCCATGGGCGGGACGCCATGCTCGCGGTTCCCTCGGCAGAACATCTGTGCCCGCTGCTGTATACTCTGGGCGCGCGTGAAGATTCGGATACGATCAGGGTTGAAACGGATTTTATCTTCAATAAATCACTGAGCATGACCAGTGTGGTCTTTGATACAGGGAACAGAATATGAGGATATGGGCACCTGAAAGACGCTGGTGGCTGTTCACCATCGCCAGCCTGTACTTCTTCTTCATCACCGCAGCCACTTTCAGTTCCCTGGGTGTGGTGTTGCCTTACATGATCGAGGAGTATTCCTGGAGCTGGTCCGAGGCAGGCACGGGTTTTTCACTGCTGGCGCTGCTGGTGGGCCTGGCCGGCGCCCTGCCCGCCTGGACCATACGGCGTTTCGGCATCAAGGCAACCTATCTTATCGGCTCGGTTGTCATGGCCTGCGGTTTTATCCTGATTGCCGCGGGAACCGGACTGTACAGTTTCTGGACCGGCGCGAGCCTGCTGGGAGTGGGGTTTGCTCTGTGCGCCACGGTGCCCGGCATTCACCTGATCACTGACTGGCTGTCTGACCGGCGTTCATTCGCTATCGGGCTGTATATGACCCTGGGCGGGCTGGGCGCCGTGGCCGGCCCGCCTGCCGTCACCCTTATCGTCAGCCATACGGATTTTTGGCGGCTGCACTGGTGGTCCATGACCGCTGCCATCCTGGCGCTGACGCTGCTTGCTGGCGCGTTCATCACAAAACGAAACACCGGGAACGACGGCGCTGACGCTGCAACCCCTTTGCAGGATGAGAAAACCTCCGACAAGGTGTTCAGGACAAAGACTGACTGGCGCTACCGCGACGCGTTGCGCACGCCGCAATACTACGTAATCGTCGCGGCGTTGACGTTGACCCTGTTGTGTACCCTGACCATGAACAGCTGGGCTTTTACTCACCTGGGAATGCTCGGCATATCGGCCGCGTTGGCTACGCTGGCGCTGAGTGCAGATGGGGCGGTAAATGCCTTGTCCCGCGCTCTGGGCGGCATACTCGCCACCCGCATCGACCCCAAGTGGTTGCTGGTGGCAGCGCTGGTCGGGGAGCTGATCGGTATGCTGGCTCTCTCGGTCGCAGATAACCCGGTCGCGCTGGTGATATTTGCCGTGGGCGAAGGTTTCGGATTCGGCGTATGCTTCCTGGCTACCGCGGTACTGTTGTTGAATTATTTCGGGGAGAAAAATAACCCCGAACTGCTCGGCACCATGAATTTCCTCACAACGGCGGCCATGGTGGGACCCGTCCTCGCCGGCTATATCGCCGGCAGGACCGGTGGTTTCTCCGTTGTGTTCCAGTTGAACGCAGCGCTGCTTCTGATCATGATAGTGTTCGTCGCCGCTATGAAACCCCCGAAAAAATGATCAATCATGGCTTTCATCTTCCGCCATCGGCAAACGTATGTTCCTGGCGGGGACGATTGTTGAAATTGCATGTTTATAAACCAGTTGACTCACCGAGTTTTTCAGCAGGATAACGAACTGGTCGAATGATTCGACGTGTCCCTGCAGCTTGATGCCGTTTGCCAGATAAATCGATACGGGAATACGTTCCTTGCGTAAAGTGTTGAGAAATGGATCCTGGAGTGTGTGCCCCTTGCTCATAATACCACCTCATTTCTGGTCATTCTGATTATTATTATCCGCTTTGTTATAGTTCTTGCCCCTTTGTCCGGTCCGTTCCTGCGACCGGTTGCGGTAAGATCCCAGCGCGGGCTTGAATAAATATTATATTACATAGCGCGTGAAAACGCGGGATTGTTGTGCAAAAACTCCATAACTTTCTTTGCGATTCCCTCTCCGGCGCTATCGAACCAAGTGGCGTTTTCCTCTTTTCTCAACCAGGTGATCTGGCGTTTGGCCAATTGACGCGTTGCGATGACGGCGCGTTCGCGCATTTCGGAATAACTCGACCTGCCCGCCAGGTACGACCAGACCTGCCGGTATCCGACCATGCGCATGGAAGCCAGGTCTTCATGCATATCGTCACGTCCGAAGAAGCCGCGCACTTCATCCACCAGGCCCCTTTGCAACATCCCGGCAAATCGCTGTTCGGACCGTTCACGAATAACATCCCTGTCGAACGGGACCAGGGCCAGTTTGATAACCGTATGGGGTAACGCTCCCAGCCGCCCCTCCCTGGTAAGGACGGATAAGGGGGTTTTCGTCATTTCATACACCTCCAGGGCCCGCTGGACACGCTGCGAGTCATTGGGATGAAGGCGCGCGGCGGTATCAGGGTCCACCAGGTTCAGTTCTGCGTGCAACGCCCGGGATCCGTGCTCCCGCAACATCCGGTTCAGGCGCTCCCGGAGTGCCGGATCTGTGGCAGGCAGGTTTGAAAACCCCTGTTCCAGCGTGCGGAAGTACAGGCCCGTGCCGCCCACCAGCAGGGGAATCCGGTTGTTTCCGCGAATATCCTCAATCGCGGCAAGGGCATCTTCCCGGAACCTGCCGGCCGAATAAGCCTCAGTCGGGTCACAGATATCGATCAGGTGATGAGGGGCGGTCTGCAGTACTTCCCGGGTCGGTTTGGCCGTGCCGATATCCATCCCCCGGTATACCATGGCCGAATCGACGCTGATTATTTCCAACGGCAGTTGCCTTACCAGGTCGACCGCCAGGGACGTCTTGCCGCCGGTCGTCGGTCCCATGAGGAAGATAACCGCATCATTCATCAATTAACCTGCTCAACTCACCCGGGGACAGGGTCCTCCACAGACCCTTGTGATGTTTCTGCGCGGTATCGAGACCCGTCCGGTCCAGGCCGTTCAACACGTCCTGCACCATGGAGTTGGACGGTGATTCCATGAGCTTCCCCATACTGCCGGCCATTATCGTCAACAGCCTCTGTTCCGAAGCCATGCCGTCGCCCGCTTCCCGCAATGCTTCCAGCACGGCTGATACCAGGGCTCTGATATCCGCTTCTTCGAGCAGAACGGGAATTTCCCTGATGGAAATTGTATTGGCTGAAACAACTCGCAATGACAGGCCGATCGTATCCAGCAGTTCAGCGTACTGCCCGGCCAGGTCAACCTGGAGATTACCGGCTTCCATGTGCACCGGAACGAGCAACGGACGGCGGCGAACGCGCTCATTCATGTACTCCTGTCTTAATCGAAAATCCAGCACGTATGCCCTGATTGCCCGGTAATTCAACAGTATCAAGTCCTCGTTGCGCTGCGCCAGCACAACCTCCGGCGACAATGCCAACCGGGGGACGCCGAGTCCTGCAGCCTTGTCGAGCAGGTCATCCTGCCGTTCTGCTGAAACGAGGTTCCGGTAGAACAGGCCGGCTTCCCTGACCTGTTGGCTGACCTGTTGCCTGGGGCCGTAAACCTGCCGCTGCGGATACTCTTGCCGTCCGGCTTCGGACATGACTCCGGCGTCGCTCAAATCCAGCGAATGTGCGGCTTTCAGCACATCCCGCAAACTCATATTGATAAAGTCATGGACTCCCCGGTTATCCCTGAAACGTATTTCACTCTTGGTCGGATGAACATTGATATCGGTGATCGAGGGATCTATGTCGAGGTGCAGCAGGCAGGTCGGATAGCGGCCCGTGGGCAGGGAATCATCAAACGCGGCGCGCACCGCATGGAGAATTTTTTTATCCCTGACCACTCTCCCGTTGACAAAGCAGAACTGCCGATCGGACTGGCTGCGGCTGAGGCTGCTTCCTCCAAGCCACCCCCATAACCGCATTCCCTCGGATTCATAATTCACCGGGAGGGATTCAGCCGCGAACCGGCGGCCGAAGACGTCTTCCACCCTCTCAATCATGTTGTCGGCGCAGGCGCGGTAGCGCAACTGTGTCTTGTCGTTATGCACCAGTGTAAAAGTGACATTGAAACGGCTGCATGCCACGCGCTTGAAGATCTCGGTGATATGGAGATACTCCGTTGTCCGGCTGCGCATGAATTTACGGCGCGCCGGTGTAGCCTGAAAAATATCGGCGGCTTCCACGGTGGTGCCGCGGGCGCGCGCCGCCGGCCTGATATCCGAGTTGCCGCTCACCGGGTCGAAGGACAAGGACCAGGCGCTATCGGACTGTTCGGTTCTTGAGACAAGTAAAAATCCTGATACCGCTGCAATGCTGGCAAGAGCTTCGCCGCGAAATCCCAGGCTGGTGATGCAATCCAGGTCGGATTGGGCATTGATCTTGCTGGTGCTGTGGCGTCTCAATGCCAGTTCGATATCCTCGGGATGAATACCGTGGCCGTTATCGCTGACGGATATCAGTTTATGCCCCCCGTCAACCACGGATACCGTTACATTATCGGCGCCGGCGTCAATACTGTTGTCCAGCAGTTCCTTGACGACGGCCGCGGGCCGTTCAATGACCTCTCCGGCCGCGATCTGGCTTGCCAGGGTTGCGGGCAATTCGCTAATCCTGGGTATTGTTGCAATATTCTCCACGGCACGGCCAAGATGAAATTATTCGTCCCTTAATAATAACAGAGGAGCATGGGCCAGGGACCGGTACTATCCCTGACCCCTGGCTTAATTCCTGCTTGCTACAATCCGCTTCCGGCTCGCCAGTAATGTGCCTTCAGGAGCATTGTCCTCAAAATAGCGCTTGACTCCGGCAGCCACTGCCGAGGCAAGCTTTCTCTGGTAGGCTGAACTGTTCAGTTTCTTTTCTTCCTGGGGATTGGAAATAAATGCGGCCTCGACCAGCAGTGAAGGGATATCAGGCGATTTCAACACGGCAAACGCCGCGGACTCCACGCCGGGCTTATGCACCGTACCCACCTTCTTCAGGCCTGCCAGGACCTTCTCGGCCACGTCGATGCTGGCCTCCAGGCTTGCCGTCTGGGACAGGTCCAGCAACACCGAAGCCAGCAGGCTGTCCTTGTCGTCAAGGCTGACCCCGCCGATCAGGTCGGAAGCATTTTCCCGCTCCGCCAGCCAGCGGGCGTGCTCGCTGCTGGCGCCCCGGTTTGAAAGAACATACACGGACGAACCCCTTACCCTGCGATTGGTGAACGCGTCTGCGTGCAGGGAAATAAACAGGTCTGCCCTGTGCCGGCGCGCCAGTTCGATGCGCTTGCGCAACGGCAGGTAATAATCACCTGACCTGGTCAGGACCGCGCGCATCCCGGCTTCGCGGTTTATGGCATCGGCCAGTTTCTTTGCTATCTGCAGCACAACCTTTTTTTCATGGGTTCCCCGGGGCCCTATTGCCCCCGGGTCTTCACCACCATGGCCGGCATCGATAGCGACTACAACGTCGCGATATTCTCCCGGAGCCGGCGCTTTCTCCACTTTGACTGCCTGCTCCTGTTTTTCATCATAGACATCCACCACCAGCCTGTGGCCGTAGTGTTTATTCGGCGCCAGCAGGAAGCTCTTTGCCCGGGCCTGCTTCTTCAAATCCAGGACCACCCTGAGGAAATCGCCATGCTGACCGCGCCTGATGTCCTGCACGTATCCGTCCCCCAGCGCAGGTTGCGGCAGTGCCGCGAACGGTTCGGTATTTTGCAGGTCGATAACGACCCGGTAAGGCTCGGATAACAATTCCAGCTTATGGCTGACCGGACCGGTCACATCAAAGACAACCCGGGTATTGTCAGGGGCAGCCCAGACCCGGATATTCTTCAGGCGAGTGGTTTCCTCCGCGCCAGACGGCAGGGAAAAAATCAGGAGTAAACAATAAGTTGAGATTAATCGCACCATCCGTCGAGCCGTTCATTTAAGCGCTACGACGATAATTATCTCAACTTTATTTTAAAAAGTCAAGCTATGTCGCTGTTTTTGAGAGAATTATGAATAGATGGGGTCAGAGTAATGTCCTTCAGAATTTCTTGCTCTGACCCCTGGCGCCGCGGAATTGACGAAAGTTTCGGGGTCAGAGTAAGAATTTCGTCAGAAATTTTACTCTGACCCCTGGATTGAAGCTGTCTCCACTACAGGGTAGGAAGCGCCGAGTCGTTGCAGGTATTTCTCACCCGTAGCGGTAAGCGCGTGGCAGTTCAGATCACGCCGTGACCGGTTGATGGCGATATCAATAAGCAAATCCGGTTCCGGCAGGCAGCCCCGGCCCCGCTCCGGCCATTCCACCAGGCAAACAGCGAGGCCGTCAAAATAGTCCCGGCAACCGATATCATCCAGTTCCGTTGCCGCCGCCAGGCGGTAGAGATCGAGGTGATAAATGTCACGATCGGCGATACGGTAATATTCAACCAGGGTATAGGTCGGGCTCTTGACGATTCCCCGGTAACCAAGCCCCCGCAGCACTCCCCTGACGAAAGTGGTCTTGCCCGCGCCCAGTTCTCCCTGCAGGTACAGGTTGAATCCGGCGGGCAGGGATTGCGCGCAGCCGCCCGCAAACGCTTCCATTTCTTCCGGGCTGTTGACGGCCAGGCGCATCAGGCAGGATTGACAAGCGAACGTATCACGGGGAGCAGATCACCGGCCAGCATCCCTCTTTCACCTTCCCCAGCACAGTGGTCCGCCGCATGGCCGTGCAGGAAAACCCCGGAAACCGCAGCCGCGTGTGGTTCCATTCCCTGGGCAACCAGGCCGGCAACGATGCCGGTCAGGACGTCGCCCATTCCACCGCCGGCCATCCCGGGATTGCCCGTGCTGTTGAGCCGGATCGGGCCGGCCACACCCGCGACCAGGCTGCCGGCGCCCTTGAGAACCGCCGTACCGCCGAATTCGGCGTGTAACGACGCCACCGCGGCAAACCTGTCCGACTGAATTTCTGCCGCTGTCACGCCCAGCATACGGGCAGCCTCGCCCGGATGGGGCGTCAATACCCAGTTTTCCCGGCACTGATGTTCATGGGCCAACAGGTTCAGGGCATCGGCATCCACCACCAGGGGAAGCCGGGTCTGTAATACCGCGGCAAACAATGAGATTGCCCAATCCGACTGCCCGAGACCCGGCCCGATGGCGACAACACTGACCTTGTCCAGCAAGGCGTCCAGGTCCCGCGCCTCGGATACGGCCACAGTCATCAACTCAGGCCGGAACAGGGGAATAGTTCGGGCATGCTCCGGCCGCGTCGCCACCGTTACCAGGCCTGCCCCGGCCCTGGCAGCAGCGCAACCGGCCAGGATCGCAGCGCCCTGGTAACCGTAATCGCCGCCGATGACCAGTACGTGGCCGTAGCGGCCCTTGTGAGCGTCGCGCGACCGGGCCTGCAGGTTGAGCATCACTTCTTCATGCCGTATCAGACGGGCTTCGGGATCTATGACGGCATGCGTGCCGGCAGGCGTCCCCAGGTCGCTGAACAGTATCTCGCCGCAGAATTCAGGTCCTTCTGCAGTGAACATGCCGCGTTTCAGGCCGATGAACGTGATCGTGGCATCAGCCCTGACCGCGCTCCCCAGGCGCGTGCCGGTGTCCGCATGCAGGCCGGACGGGATATCCAGGGCAAATACCGGGGCGGATGCTGCGTTTATCAGTTCGATAGCTTCGGCAAAGCTGCCCTCTACGGGGCGATTCAGGCCGCTGCCCAGCAAGGCATCGACGATGATATCCGCGCCTTCAATCGCCAGGGCAGTCTCGATATTCCCGGATTGCAGGTACTTCTGCGCACTGGCGGCGGCATCGCCCTTGAGCCGGCCTGGTTCAACCAGCGCAATCAACCTCACCTCAAGTCCTGCCTGCCGCGCCAGGCGCGCCAGCACGTAACCGTCGCCGGCGTTGTTACCACCGCCGCAGAGGACAACCAGGTTCCCGGCGCCCGGATAACGCGTAGTCAAGGCATCAAGAGCATCAGCCCCGGCGCGCTCCATCAGGGTCAGCGAAGGGATGCCCTGCTGTTCAATCGCCAGGCGGTCGAGTTCCCGTACCTGGGCAGCCGTATACAGCTCCGCGGGCAAGACAGGCGCCATGCCGGCTCACCAGTTCCACATGGCGCCGTCTTCCAGCCTGTTCACGGGAAGATAAACGCGTTGATAGGGAAACTTTGCAGCCAGTTTTTCATCTATATCGACCCCGTGCCCCGGCGTCTCGCCCGGGTAAAGAAATCCGTCCCTGAAGGTATAGGCATGGGGAAACACCTCGTCGGTCTCCCTGCTGTGGCGCATGTATTCCTGGATGCCGAAGTTCGGCACCCATGTATCGAAGTGCAACGCGGCCCCCATGCACACCGGCGACAGGTCCGTTGCCCCGTGGCACCCGGTGCGCACGTGGTACAGCGCGGCCAGGTCGGCGATACGGCGCAGGTGGGTAATCCCTCCGGCGTGTACAACGGTAGTCCGGATATAATCGATCAGTTGTTCCCGGATCAAGTCCTTGCAATCCCAGATGGTATTGAAGACTTCACCGACTGCCAGTGCCGTCACGGTATGCTGTCGTATCAATCGAAACCCCTCCTGGTTCTCGGCCGGGACCGCGTCCTCCAGCCAGAACAGGCGATATTCCTCCAGGGATTTGCCGAGGCGCGCCGCCTCGATGGGCGTCAGGCGATGGTGCACGTCGTGCAGCAGGTGCGGCCCGAAACCGTATTGCTGCCTGATCCTGTCGAACAGCAACGGCACATGATCCAGGTATTTCTCCGTGGACCAGGTATTCTCCACCGGCAGGTCCGCGTCCGCCGGTTCATAGAACATCCGGTCCTTCCCCACGCCATAGGTGGACGCCAGGCCCGGTATGCCGGTCTGGGCGCGCACGGCCTTGTAGCCCATGTCGATATACCTGCCCACCTCATCGACGGTATGGTCGATATCCTCCCCATTGGCATGGCCGTAAACCATGACCCCGTCGCGGCTCCTGCCGCCAAGCAACTGGTACAGCGGCATCTCCGCCAGCTTGGCCTTGATGTCCCACAACGCCGTATCCACGGCCCCGATGGCCGTCATGGTCACAGGCCCGCGCCGCCAGTAACTGCCGCGGTAAAGGAACTGCCAGATATCCTCCGATTGGCGCGGGTCGCGCCCCACCAGGCAGGGGACAACATGATCCTCCAGGTATGAAACCACGGCCAGCTCACGCCCGTTCAGCGTGGCGTCACCCAGTCCGTAAATACCGGTATCAGTCTCCACCTTGAGCGTGACGAAATTACGGCCGGGGCAGGTTACAATGACCTTGGCGCTGGTGATTTTCATTGGATTTGTTTCAGTCTGTTGTTTCAGTCTGAGTGCTGACGAAATTATGTTATCCATATATGCCGATTGTAACAAGCAGTCCATTGAGAGAATTCAGGAAAGACAAATTTGACATATAGGAATATGCTTGATATGGTTTTCCATATGAAAACGACTCTTAATATTGACGAAACTGTAATGAAGCAGCTACGGGAAGCGGCTGCAAAACGTGGAACTACCATGTCTGCCCTTGTTGAAGCGGGTATCAGGCGAGTCCTCTCCCCGGCGCCGTCTACCCACAAGCAAGACGATGCCTTGACACCACTGCCCACCTGGCATAGTGGCGGCGCCCGTGTCGACATTTCAAACAGGGAAGAATTGTACCGAGTCATGGATGAGGATTAAGTTCTGGTTTTTGATACAAACATCCTGATCTACGCGGTGGACAAAGCTTCACCGTTTTATGATCGATGCCGGGAAGACCTGTTGCAAGCCTGCAAAGACCCATCCCCGGCCTTTCTGACCTGGAATATATGTTATGAGTTTCTCAGGGCAACCACCCACCCGCGCGTGTTCAACAACCCCTGGACGTCAAAGAATGCCTGGATTTTTCTTGAAACAATACTTGCGTCTCCCGGCTTTGAGTTGCTGACGGCAACCCAGCGTCATGGGTCTGTCCTTTCACGCACTCTTGAAGAACTGACGGATATCAGCGGCAACCTGTTTCACGACCTGCACACAGCGGTATTAATGCGCGAACACGGTGTCAGCAGGATTTGTACTCGCGATACAGACTTCCATCGGTTTCCATTTGTTACTGTCATCGACCCTTTGCGACAGTAATAATTGGTTTTTCCTCATAAAGTCAGCGAAATTTCTTCAAATCCTTTGCCTGCTGCTTCCTTTGCAACACTTCTATTCAGGTCTAATATATCGTTAGCGGCTTCCTTCAGACTGATAATCAATTCTTCCCTGGTTCTTTCCTGCGCATTGGCGCCTGGAATTTCTTCCACCCAGCCGACCCACCAGTCACTGTCCTTTTGAATAATAGCTGTAACCTCTGTTGCCATGTATTATTCTCCACCTGTGTGTTTATGCGTTTTGCCCTGAGCGGTATCCGAAGCAATACTGTTCAGGAAACCAGGCAAGGGGCCGTCCCTGTCTGAAAAATTATTGTCGAAACACTGATTCTGATATGCCGGATTTCGTCTGGCTAAAGGACGCCAAGATGCCGGCAAATCGCCCCGTGTTTCAATTGTTCAGCCTCATCATCAAGATATTCAAAATCGCAGGCTTCGCATCGGCGCACCGGAACATCCACTGTCAGTTCTGCCATGGATTCTCCGGTCCCGTAACTGTATACATCAGGCTTCCACGATGTCTTGATGCCTGTGTTGCCACACAGTGGGCAGGTAAGTTCTTGTTGCACTGTCTGCAGCTTGGTCGTTGATTGATTTGGATTCATTGCCTTTTCAAGCCACTAACCCGAATACCAGTACGCAGCCGACCCCGAGCGGCGCGAAGTAACGGGTGAGCAGGCGCCAGATCCGGAAAGCCCGGTCGTTCCTGATGCCCATTTCATCGCGCAGCAAATCGGATGAAATGACCCAGCCGGCGAACAGGGCGATCAGGAAGGCGGTCAACGGCAGCATGACGTTCGAGACGCTGAATTCTATAATGTGAAACATGTTCTTGTCCCGGTAGAGCGGGACAAACGACAGGGGCTTGAACTCTTTTATGACGTTGAACGAGAATACCGCGCTGAGGCCGACCAGCCAGATTACGGAACCGGTAAGCGCCGACATGGCAAAGCGTTTGTAACCCTTGTCTTCCAGGTACGATACGAAAGGCTCCAGCATGACCAGGGATGAGGTAAATGCCGCAAAAAACACCAGGACAAAAAATACCACGCTGAAGAAATAGCCGGCGGGCATGTTTCCGAAGGCGATCGGCAGGGTAACGAACATCAGTCCCGGCCCTCCCGTCGGGTCCAGGCCGGAGGCAAACACGATAGTAAAAACCGCCAGGCCGCACATCAGGGCTGCCAGGGTGTCGCTGACTGCAATGATCCAGGTCGGACCGGGCAGGGAGATGTCCCTGGATAAATAAGCGCCGTACGTCAGCAGCGCTCCGGTGCCGACGGTGATGGAAAACAGGGCCTGACCCAGGGCGATCAGCAGGCTTTGCCAGGTGAGCCTGGAAAAGTCCGGGTTGAACATGAATTGCCAGGCACGCGCCGGCGCGCCTTCAATGTGCCCGTAAATCACCAGCACAACAATCATCACGAACAACGTCGGCAGCATAAAAGTGGTCACGGTTTCAATGCCGCGCTTCACGCCCAGGCCGATGACCCATACAGTGGCCGCAATGTACAGGGTATACCACAGGGTCAAACGTCCGGGAGAGGCAAGCAGGTCGGTAAACTTACGCCCTGCGTCATCAGGCGTGATGGAGACAAATTCCCCGCGCAGGGCAAGAAAAACGTAATCCAGCGCCCAGCCGGCGACAACGGCATAAAAACACAGGCCGGTGACCGGCGCCAGGACGCTCAGCCAGCCGATGGCCGTCCAGAAACCGGAGTGCCCGCCTTCCCTGCACAGGTTGATCATCGTCACGACCGGGCTCTTGCCGCCGCGCCTGCCCATCGCCAGTTCCGCCATGATCAGGGGCACACACAGTAACAGGATAATAACCAGGTAGACGATGATAAAAGCGCCGCCGCCGTTTTCGCCGGCAATATATGGAAAACGCCAGAGATTTCCCAGCCCGATGGACGCGCCTACCACCGCGCACAGGAAGGTGAATCTCGATGACCACGTCTTGGCAGGTGAAGCCATAATTACCCGATTATACGGTACAGGGGCGGTGTGTCATCACGAGGGATAATAGCGCCGTGATGTTGAATAACCATGCCTGCCAGGGTTTGCCCTGCCCGGATAGAAGCGGCAATATCGTGGCCGCACAATCTTGATGAGATATAACCCGCATTAAAGGAATCCCCCGCTGCCGTCGTGTCTGCAACCCCGTCCTGAAATGTCACGGGAAAGCGGACAATATCCTGTCCGGCCGCAACAAGACAGGGTGACGAACCGTTTTTCATTATAACCTCCGTAATCCCCAGGTCAGCCAGGCGCTTACAGGACTGTTCCGGTGCGGCATTATCGAACAGCGCTTTTTCATCGGCAAAACCGGGCATGGCCACGTCGGTTTCAAGATAAACGCGCCCGGACCAGTCCCTTGCTTCTGCGGGAGACGCCCACAACACCGCCCGGTAGTTCGGATCATACACGATTATGACGCCGGCCCTGCGCAATGTCCGCAACAGGTTCAACAGCTTCTCCCTGTCGTGAGGGGGCAGTATCGCCACCGTTATGCCGGACAAGTAGAGTAAGTCAAGATCCTTCAGGGAATTCGACAGGCTCTCGGCATAATCATCCCTGAACAGTTCACGCGCCGCGGACTTGTCCCGGTCATAGCTGAATTGCCGTTCTCCATCCTGTGCGGTAGATATGGTGTAGCTGCCCGGCAACTTGTCCCGGAAACGCCTGACGAACGCGGTATTGATGCCTTCCTCCTCCCAGGCCGCCAGCATGGCGGCGCTGTCGGGGTCCATCCCCAACGCGGTGATATAAAACGGTTCCGCCGTGCCCCGATCCAGCAATCTTGCCATGTAGGTCAGGGTATTGAGCGTATCCCCGGAAAATCTCCGGGCGCTACCGGGGACAGATTTTAAATCTGTCCCCACTTCACGGTGCTCGATCATACACTCGCCAATGGCCGCGACCCTGGCCGGGCTGTCGCATTTCCAGTTAACCATCGCTTGAGTATAATTTAACAATGCCTGGTATGAAATCCATCGCAGACATTATTCCAACCGGTAGTATCGTTCCCGTCTGCACCATCGACGACCCGGATCGGGCCGTGCCGCTGGCCTGTACCCTGCAGGACTGCGGCATTCACATCATCGAGATCACCTTGCGCACGGAGCGCGCTTTTACCGCTGCAGAAAACGTGCTGAACGAATGCCCGGATATGTGTGTCGGCATTGGCACCATAACCTCAGCCGAACAGTTGCAACGGGCAAAGGAGACAGGCGCGCAGTTCTGCGTCAGCCCCGGCATAACGGAACGCCTGGTCCATACGGCGCAACAACTGAAAATGCCATACCTGCCGGGAGTCAGCACCGTATCGGAGGTAATGACCGCGCGGGAACTGAGATTAAATCACCTGAAATTCTTCCCCGCAGAAGCGGCGGGTGGCGTGAAGACCCTGGGCATTTTCCGGGAACTGTTCCCCGATACCCTGTTTTGCCCTACCGGCGGCATCAATGAAGACAACCACGCCGATTACCTGCGTATGGAAAATGTATTCTGCATCGGCGGCAGCTGGCCGGCAACGCGGGAACGGATAGAGTCCGCCGACTGGGATGGTATAAAAAAAACAATACGATAAAGCTCAGTGCCCAACCCTACACTTGACCTTTACTTGACATTAATAACTGTTACCGTATAAGGTAACACTATGCAATGGGTAAAATACGTCGTAAAAACTACATTTTCCTGACCTGGAAAGGTGACCACTCCCCCCGGCATGTCCATGTGTACAGGGATGCGAAATTCGTAGTTAAATATGACTTGGAAAACAGACAGGTTATGAAAGGGAAAATTACCGGCGCTTTGTTGACAATCATCAAAGAATTGGAAAGAGAAGGCTTGCTATGAAAATACGCAATGTTGAAATGAATAATCGAAAAAACGAGTTTACTGTTACTACCCGGTCGGGTTCTGTTTATGTCTTTCCATACTCAAAGGCAGACCCGTGCCCGAAGCCGGATAATCGCATCAAAAAGCTTTTTGTTGATAAAGAGTTGGGAAACGAGGCGTTCACATATCTTCTGGAATCGGGTGAAGAGGGTTCGATTCACATCGAACAAGTACTCGAATATAACGACGATCCGACCTATTATGCAGAATTGCTGATATACAAGTTATCCCTGGAGGCCAGGCAACGCGTTGAAAAGAGCGACCTGAGCAGACGACAAATAGCCCGGCGTCTATCTACATCCGTTCCTCAATTATACAGGTTGCTGGACCCCTCCAACTCCAGGAAATCCATAAGACAATTAATTGCGCTTTTGCACGTCCTGGATTGCGACCTGAACCTGGTCGTCAAGAACAGAAAGGAAGCGGCATGAGAGAGACATAAAGGAACTCAGGCCTTAACCTGATTCCCCGAAAAAACCGGGGGAGTGGCACTCATTTCTAATATTGGGCGGTCCCGGAGTTTTTATCAATCAGGTCTTCAATGACGGCGTCCGGATAGCTGAGCAACCTACCGAACTGCCGGGCTATATCCCGACGAGCCTCACCCGCGTAAGAACCTGTTTCCACCAATTCGGATTTTCTCTTTTTCAGCGCCAGGTACTCGTCCAGGGTTGTTCCTGTATAGATCAACAGCACATGCTTGCCTTCGGCCACATCGGCCGGGAACAGGTCGGTGACAATCAAATCCGTTTCCCGGTAGAGCATTACGCCTTCTCCCTGTGCTATCCGCTCAGCGTCTTCCACCAGGTCATCCATTTCTTCCGGCGTTACCGCCGCGCTCAGCGCCAGGGTCTTAACGCCGACCCTGACCATTTCCGCGAAAGTGGACAAACCGCCCAATGTATATGAGCGTTGATCAATCTGTCTGTTCATATCGGTCGATTGTTCTGCCGTACACAGGATTGGAATGACCAGGAACAGAAAAAACCCTGCTGCCCGGAGGCAGGAGGGTTTTTTTCTGAACGTTACAATGTCAGTAATCAAAAACAGGCGTCAAGGTACGTTTTTCCCGGATTACTTGCTGTACAGACGCAGGTTCACCCCGGCTATCCTGAAGTGGGGCCGTATGCGGAAACCGCCAAGCCCGAAGTTTTCCTGGGTGCCGGTGTAGTAGTTCTTGTCGAACACGTTTTCGATATAGGCAGTAATACTCCAGCGCTCACCGGAAATGCCGGCCCGCAGGTTAACGATGTCATAACTGGGAACCTTGAACGGAAAGGCGGGCCGGGGCCATGGGAATGGTACGCCGTTGCCCAGACCATTACCGTTGAACTGGGTATCGTACCCGCGTTCCTGGGTAAGTGGGGTGTCCAGAATTGGCAGTCCCGCTACGGTAGCCTCGACGTCGGACGTGATACTGCTGCGATAGCTCCATTCCGCCCGCAGAAAGCCGTCCAGGCCGCCCATATTGACATCATACTGGCCGAACAGGTTGGCGGTCCACTTCGGTGCTCGCGGCACCGTGACGCCATCGAGGTCAAACGCCATATTGTTGACGACAAACGGGTCGTCGGGACCAAAATCCTTGAACTCGGCATCCAGGTATCCCACGCCGCCGCCAACCACGAAATTATCCATAACCAGCGCCTGGGCTTCCAGTTCAAACCCGAGTGATTCGGCCTGGGAATTAATGATCTGGAAGTTATTCAGTATCTGGTCCTCGTTTATTACGACCTCCACCGAGGGTATCTGCAAATCTTCCCAATCCATGAAGAAGAAGGCGCTATTGACCTGCACGCGACCGCCGGCTCCACGCCACTTGGCGCCGACCTCATAATTCCATAACGATTCCTTCTTGAAAGGAATTGTTGAGCCATCAGCTTCAAAAATAGTCAGGCCGCCCGGCTTGTAGCCTCTCGATACCGACGCATACGCATTCAGGTCATCATTGGGCGACCAGTTCAAAACGAAGCGCGGCGTAATGGAGTCAGTACTGGCGCTGCCGGAGAAATAACCCCTGGTCAAGCGCGGGTCCGTGGGGCTGGGCACCTTGAAATCCCGGTATTCGTCCAGCGGCTGCCGGGAGAAATGCACCCGCTCAAAACGGAAGCTTTGTGACCTGAGGTCGTGCTCGGTATAACGCACGCCCACGGTTGCTTTCAGTTGCTCCGTAAATTGCCAGTTGACCTCGGAAAATACCGCCCAGCTCTCTGAATCGAAGGTCTCCAGGTTGGAACCGGCAATAATGTCTCCGGGGTTCAGGCAGAAACACGCGTTTGCCACCTGGTCCGGATCCAGGGTGCCATCAGGTAAAATGCCGCCCCCGCGGGCAAACAGGACATAAAAACTATCATCGCCAATGGGGCTGACACCATAGGTATCGGCGTCGTCATTGGAGTAAAACGCGCCGAGGGTCCAGTCCCAGCTATCAGCCTCAAGGTTAAAACGGACCTCCTGACTGATAGTATCGCCGGTACGCCCACCGTACGTCTTGTACAAGGAATACTGCACCAGGTCCTGGTCAAACTGGCGATGGCTGGTGGTCTTCATTACCCCGGTGATGGAACGCAACGACCAGTTATCGCCCTGGTAGTTCAGTCGCGCATTGAAAATGTTCTGCCGGTTCTTGTTAAACTCGTCGAAGTCCTTGTTGATCACCCGGCGCTCGTCCGGGTAAAAACCCGAACCGGCGTCGACGGGAAAAATATTCTCATAGACGTCGAAGGTATCAGCTCCCGGCGCAGTCTGCAGGACGAAGGGGGTCGAATTAGGCGTATCGAAGTCCATTATCCCGGTGTTGACATTGGTGTCGGTGCCGTCATTTTCCACCGTGCGCATGAACGAGACGTCAGCCGTAAAGGCCTCGGTCGCTTCCCAGCGCGCCGCGACCCGGAAATTGACGTGATCATAGCCGTCGTTATTGCCGGTTGGACTCAGGTTGATAAGAAAACCATCGCTTTCTTCGTAATACACGTTGCCGCGCACGAACAGGTTATCGCTGACGGGCGCGTTCACCATGGCGCCTACTTCCCAGGTATTGAAGCGGGAGTACCCGCCGCTGATTTCATACTCCATCTCATTATGGGGAAGCTTGGTCGTCAGGTTCAGCGCGCCACCGGTCGCGTTACTGCCGAAATAGGTGCCCTGGGGACCGCGCAATACCTCCAGGCGCTCCAGGTCATGGAGTTGCGGGTTCGCGGTCTTGGTCGCGTTGTTGGCGATGTTGAACTCGTCAAGATAAATGCCGAAACTGTTGGACAGCCCGCCGACGCCGGTAAAGGAATTTGCAAAGTCGCTGACGCCGCGCATGCTGATGCCGACCGAACGATGACCCGTTTCACCGTCCTCGGTAAAATTGACGTTGGGCGTAATCTTGAAATAGTCCTTGGCTTCCCTGAGGTGCTGCTCCGTAAGCCTGTCCCCGGAGAATGCCGTAATCGAGACAGGCACTTCCTGCAAGCTCTCCTCGCGCCGTTGCGCAGACACAACGATTTCTTCCAGTTCCTGTGCCGCAATGGACGGTGAAAGAGCGATGGTCGCCAATATAAAACACCAGCTACTTTGCTTCATGATATTTCTCCCGAATAACAAATATATAGTCCACACTGGGATATTATACCGGCACTGCAGCCGACAGGCCGGAATACCGGATAGTTTAGACATGAATTAAATCAAATACAACTTATTTCTAAAGTGCAACATTTTTGATACAGAACAGCGCCTATCGGGGTGAGCCATGATGGAGCCGATTGCCGGCATTCTGTTCAGTTTCCGGATTTCAATACCTTCAGGGTATCGACTACTCTTTCAAGGCCCTGTTCAACCCTGTCCGGTCTCGACCTGCCGTAACAAACGCGTATGTACTTGTCCCCGCTCGGTCCGTAATAATTGCCCGGCGTTACCAGCACACGCGCCCTGTCCATCAATAATTTCGCGATGTGTTCGCCGCTTCCCAGGCCGGAGATATCGGCCAGGCAATAGGTGCCGGCTTCAGGCAACTTACAGGCAACCCCAGGAATACTGTTAAGCGCCGCGGTTGTTTTCTGCCGCATCTCATCCCAGTCCCCAATCCATCGATTGAGAAAATCCTGCGGACCGCGCAGTATATCGATGCCGGTGCGCAACGCGGCCGTATTCGGGGTAAAACTGCTCAACATGTAATAATGCCGGAGCGCCCGGATAATTTCAGACGGTGCTGCGATATACCCGACTTTCATCCCGGCGCAAAGGTAGCTCTTGGCAAAGCTCGATACGCAGACAGTGAGATCGCGCATCTCCGGTATGGTAACCATGGAGACAAATTGGTGCGGCGGATAAACGACCTTCTCGTATACCTGGTCTTCGACCACGGGAATGCCGTGCCGGCACAGCCGCTTTCCCAGACGCTCAAGAAAATCCCGCCGGAAAACGTGACCAGTGGGGTTGTCGGGATTAACAATGATAAAAGCCCGCGTGCGCGGCGTCAGCAGCCGGTCCAGGTGCGCTTCCATGGTATCCGCGTCGGCCGACCATCCCCCGGATCCGCTCAGCGGGACAGTCCTGACTGTTGCGCTCAGGTAGGCGGGGATCAGGTAGGACAGCGTATAGCCGGGATCGAAAGTGATGACCTCATCTCCCGGGTTCAACAATACGCTGAGGGCGGCCAACAGGCCGTCGCCCGCGCCGTTACATGAAATCACTTCACTTTTCGGGTCGACATCAACATTGAAATCATTACGAAATTTGTCCGCAACCGCCTGGTTGAATTCCGGCACCGGCTGAATTTTCAGGTACCCCTCCTCTACTGCATTCATACCAGCCCGGCGAATTTCATCAGGAACCTGCTGCCAACCGCCTGACAGGTTCAGAAAAATGGTTTCGGGATCGTTCAGGACCTCTGCGGGTATCTCATCAAAACCATGCCAGGCCGGATGGGTTACGGCATGCGCCAACCTCTCACTGGTCGATATCTGCGCTCCGGCGTTTCCTGGTTCGGACATTCTGGTAATGTTACTTGATATCTCTGGTATTTGCAGGTGGCTGCCCACCGGCTTCCGTCCGGCATGCCCTGTACATCAGCGCCAGGAACAAGGTCACCGTGAATGCAAAAGAGACGCTGTAAACAACAAACATAGGCTGTCCTGCAATATATGGCTCAATGCGATTAAAAACCGTTACCACCGGCCAGAGTGACGCCATTATGAGAATTGCAGCACCAGGCAGGTAGATCTTTTCCCAGTTGAATTTAGCAGACGTTATGCCTGATTCTCGCGCAGCATCTTCGAATTCGGCAATGATATGGTCATCATTGGGACGCGTCAGCAGACTTACAATCCAGAGGGAAGAAGTATTCACCAGCAGTCCAATCAGGCCCGCATGTATTCCAAAAGGATTTTTGACCGGGCCGAATGTAAACCATGCCAGCGTCGCGATGCCGGTCGTCAGGCCCGCGATTGCTCCCCACCTGTTACATCGTCTGAAATACAGGGAGCCTAATACCAGGGGTAAAAACTGAACGCCTATACCCAGCGCAACCAGGGATATATGGGTGATTGTGGCCGGCCTGGTCATGGAGAGCGCGTAAGTCAGTACGATCACAAGAATTATCAGGTACTGGATGGTCCGTTTCAATGTATGTTCTTCAATATTCAAGTATGGGCGCATCAGGTCGTTACCCACGGTAGACGCTGCCGCGAGGCTCATGGCCGAACCTGAGACCATTGCCGCGGACAGCCCTCCCGCGCAGAGCAGGCCCACAAGCCAGGGTGGGGCAATATCGAGAATCATGATGATCATTATGGTATCCGCCTCCGCCAGGCCAGGTTTCACCAGCGCACCGGCAAAACCGATTATCAGCACCGCGTACACGGCAAGCGCATAGACAGGCGCGATGATTGCCTGTTTACGGATGAGAGACGGTTGCCGCGCGCTGTAGAAGTTGATGAACAGGTACGGTCCCATGTGTATGCCCAGGAAGCTCACCAGGATGGATGAACTCCAGAAAGCGTATCCGAACGCAGTATCCGTTTCGGACAGTACCAGGTGATCCGGCAGTGTCCGGGCAAGGGTGCGATACATATCTTCCAGACCGTCGAAGTATTGTGTTACCACGACGACGGCGATGGCGACAATTACGCTGAGCATGAATATTCCCTTGAAAATGGCAACCTTGCTGATTGACCTCAGTCCGCCAAGAACTACGAAAACAGTGACGACCAGGAATGCGACCAGGCTTCCCAGCCAGTAGGGTACCAGGCCCTGGGTTGATACCTCGAAGATATAGCCGGCGCCTATCATTTGCATGGTCAGGTTAGCGATAAGCGAAAAAACCGCGACAATAGCAGCGATCGCTCCCAGTGACCGGCTCTGGAACCGGGCAGACAAAAACTGGGCCTGTGTCATGAGGCCCAGCTTTTTACCGGCGCGCCAGATTTTCGGGCCGAGCCAGAAGGACATCATGGAACTCAGCGCAATGGCCACCAGGGAAAACAGTACTACGGCGCCATAACCGTATGCCCAGCCGGGGAACCCCAGGAAGGTGCCGGCGCTGTAGAATTCGGCCACCCCGATAAAGAAAATCGGCCAGAGGCCAAGGCTGCGCCCCGCAATAACATGGTCGCTTACGGTCTTGTTTTCATCGGAACGTGCGGGAATGCCCAGGTACAAGACAATCCCGAGAAAAACAACAATGATCAGGAGTACCATGGAACTGAACGGTTCCCGGCGGCTATGTCATGGCGGACACTGCCGTTGACGCGGTAGCGGCGACAGTACGTAGTCATTTGATTACTTTTTCAACCAGTCTTTACGAGGGGGAGAAAAAACATCGAGCACGATCGTATCCTCCGTCACCTGATCACAGTGTTCGGTGCCCGCAGGAATATATAAGATATCGCCTTCACGGGCTTCTGTTTTGCCGTGCTCGGATTGGTAAACCGCACCACCCTTGACATATATCGTAATCTGTTCGCTCGATATTTTATGAGCAGGGAATGATACGCCCTTCGGGACAAATATCTGTGCCAGCATCATGTTACCTGCAGTTATCATTTGTCGGGTGATGCCATTATCGAGTTGTTGGACGTCTACATCGCGCCAGTTGTAAAGTTTCATCAGTTTATTCTCCGGTTGCAAGTTGGTTCTGGTATATGTCCATCCTATAATAGTTCCGATGAAAATCGAATTTTCACCCGACCTGGTTCTTTATAACGGGAAGATCGTGACTGTCGACAGCCGGTTTACGGTCGTGGAGGCCGTTGCAGTCTATGACGGGAAATTCGTTGCCACCGGCAACAGTTCAGATATCCGGACATTGGCGGGGAGCAACACCAGAAAAGTGAACCTCCAGGGCCGTTGCGTCGTTCCGGGCCAGATGGATAACCACGTGCATTTCCTGCTGGCCGGCCTCGACGGTTTGCAGTCGGGCGCCAAAGTCAACATAGCCACACTGCAGTCGATAGAAGAAATACTGGATGCCATTCATAAACGCACGCGGAGCACGCCGAAAGGTGAATGGATCGGCACCTCCTGCATGTACCGGGGTGCATTAAAAGAGGGACGCTTTCCGACCCGGGCAGACCTGGATAAAGTCGCTCCCGATCACCCCGTATATATATTCCAGTCGGGTAAAAACATTATCGCCAACACTTATGCCATGAACATGGCAGGCATCGGCAGGGAAACGCAGAATCCGGTAGAGCCGGAAGGCTGGATCGTCAGGGATGAGGATGGATTGCCGACCGGGCATCTTATTGCCGGCGCCGGCGACCTTGCGCGCAAGGTCTGGTGGGAAAAAGCAGGACAACCGGTAAAAAAATGGGACTTTTTATATTTTGATCGGGAAACACAGTTGGCTGCCATTGAGGCACAACAATCGATATATCATGCCTGCGGCGTTGTCGGTGTGCGTGACATGGGAGTATCCATAGACGAACTGGATACTTATATCGAAGCGAACCGGAGCGGTTTGCTCAAAATCAGGACAGACCTGATCCTCGGGTTGCCTGCCAGGTATATGACGGAGGAAGAGGTTATCACTTCGTTGAACTGCTATTTCGGTCCGAAACAGCACCTGGGTGATGATATGCTCAAGATTGGCGGCATAAAACTGGTCGTCGTCAACGACGGCTGGTGGGCCTACAGCCCGGAAAAAGCGCGTTTTCTGATCAGGGAATACAACAGGCGCGGCTGGAATATGAGCATCCATATCAACAGCGGAGGGGCGGATGACTCGAGCGAGCTGGTCATAGCGGCGCTGGAAGAAGCAGACAAGGAAAATCCCGTAGCCGGCCGCAGAATAAGTTTTGAACACGGTTTCGGTCTGGGCAGGCCGGATCATATCCGCAGGTCCAGGAACCTGGAAATCATTTTTGGCGCCAACCCGGTTCTGTCCTATTACGCTTCAGCCCGATCCATGCGCATGCATGAAATTATGGAACAGGTACGCATTGCGAAGATGACGGAGACAGATCCATGGAAACGCACGGTGCGCGACTGGGGATTGCCGCTGAGGGACTGGCTGGACGCAGGCCTGGTAGTGACCGGCGGCTCGGACAATCCAGCCGTTGTCTATAATCCGGAGCAACCCTTCCTGGGCCAGTATTCAGCGCTCACCGGCAACACCCTGGCCGGAGTGTTGTTACCGGGGCAAACTGTTACGCGGGAAGAGATGCTGCGCATGTATACCATCAACGTGGCTTATTCATGCTGGCAGGAAAATATCCGCGGCTCCATCGAAAAGGGCAAGCTGGCTGATATGGTGGTCCTGGACAGGGACATTCTTGAGTGCACGGATGAGGAAGTAAGGGACCTGCAGGTTTTACAGACTTATGTTGGCGGTGAACTGGTATTCGAGAACAGTGGATGAATGACCATGCGCCCACAGGAGACAGACTTGCCGGTTCTACATGATGGCGATCAGCGCGCATCCGTCCCGGTCACGATACTGACCGGCTTCCTGGGGAGCGGCAAGACTACACTGGTGAACCATATCCTGGAATCCGGACATGGCTTGAAGTTAGCGATCATCGTTAATGACTTCGGTGACATCAGTATCGATGACAAACTGATCAGCAACCGGGCGCAGAATATTCTTGAACTGGCAAATGGCTGCGTCTGCTGCAGCATGCAGGGCGACCTGCTGAGAGCGTTACGCCAGGTAACTGACGCTTCACACGACATCGATTATATTCTGCTTGAGACATCGGGATTGTCCGATCCCCTGCCTGTTGCCGGCTCCATTTTGAACAACGGATTGGGCAATGCCGTTCGGCTTGACGGCATCGTTACCCTGGTTGACGCCTGGAATTTCGATGCCAACCTTGATAATGCCGAAGTCGCATTCAATCAACTGGTTAACACCGATCTGATACTGATAAACAAAATCGACCTGGTAGAGGAACATATTCCGGAACTGATTCAGCAGGGAATCAAAAAAATCAATCGCTCAGCAAGAATGCTCACCTGCGTTAACGGCAAGGTAGACCCGCGTTTACTGATTGACGTAAATATGACCCGGTTGATACAGCGTTGGGACAGGCATCCTGCATCAGGGGACAACCCGTATGACAGTAAACACCCCCGCGAACACGACTTGACGGAATTCGACAGTATCTCTTTCGAATCGGACAAGCCGTTTGAAGAGGACCGTTTCAAGGCATTCATTGCCGACATACCACCCGGTGTATACCGGGGGAAAGGCATATTGAACATTGCCGGCGACAACCATCGCCGCATATTCCAGCTTGTCGGAGAACGCGCCGACGTTACGCAAGGCAGGCCATGGCTGCCCGATGAAAAACGCAGAACACAACTGGTCCTGATAGGGCGCAGATTGGGTGATACCGATTTGCAGGAAAGATTAGAGCATCTTGTAACCGGACATTCCCGGCAAATATAATGTATTAATATGATTGCTTAATCAAACACAGGCCGCCTGAATCAATCCAGCTGAGACCCCGCAATCCGTGAACTCCGAGATAATTCAAATCAATAAATTGAACAAGTGGTACGGCGAGTTCCACGTCCTCAAGGAAATCAATCTCCGGGTCAACTCCGGGGAGAAGATCGTCATATGCGGTCCTTCCGGTTCCGGCAAATCCACGCTCATCCGCTGCATTAACGCCCTCGAAGGCTACCAGTCAGGCTCGTTGACGGTCCTTGGAACAACCTTGACCGGCAACGGGGACGTGCGCGCGGTGCGTGAAGACGTCGGCATGGTATTCCAGCAGTTCAACCTGTTCCCGCACCTGAACGTACTGGAAAACCTGGTCCTGGCTCCGGTCAGGGTGCGTAAAACCACAGAAAAGGACGCTGAGGAACTGGCCATGTATTACCTGGACAAGGTAAAAATGCAGGAATTCTCGCAAAAATACCCGGCACAGTTGTCCGGCGGCCAGCAGCAAAGGGTGGCTATCGCCCGGGCGCTGTGCATGAAACCGAAAATCATGCTGTTCGATGAACCCACTTCCGCCCTGGACCCGGAAATGATCGGCGAGGTGCTGGAAACCATGACCGGACTGGCCGCATCCGGCATGACCATGTTATGTGTTACTCACGAGATGGGCTTCGCACGCCAGGTGGCAAACCGGATCATTTTCATGGACGAAGGCCGGATCATCGAAGAAAACAACCCGGATAATTTCTTTAACAACCCTTCATCAGAACGACTCAAAGTATTCCTGAGCCAGATATTGCGGCATTGAATATTCAGGGGTCAGAGTAAAATCAGCATATTTCCTGCCGCTACCGACCTTCTCGATGATTTTACTCTGACCCCATATTTCGTTTCCCTGCCGACCACCAACCTGTATCGTTTACGGCGCGGATGAACCGTTCCCGCGCTGCCGGGTCAAGGCCGCTGATGGTCTCCGTCACCGACCCGGCCTGGTCGCCGGCGGGATAGCGAAATGCCGGCTTTTCTTCTCCGGCAATCCGTACCAGCAACTCCGCAACCCGCAGCGGGTCGTCGCCCCGTCCGGTACTTGATGCCACTCCCTGCTGCAGGTGTTTCAGCAGGGGGGCGTACGACGAAGCCGGCGGGCAGACAGCGTTCATTACCGTCTTACCCTGCATCGCCGTATTGAACAGCCCCGGTTCTATCACCGATACGGAGATATTGAACCGATCCACTTCATAACGCAGTCCTTCCGCCATGGCCTCCAGGGCCGCCTTGCTGGCGCTGTATATTGCCTCTCCGGGCAGTCCGACCAGCGCCGACAGTGAAGACACCATGATGATGCGGCCGTGACCTTGCGCGCGCATATGCGGCAACACGGCCCTGGAAAGCCGCACGGGCGCGATGAAATTGACCTGCATCATGCGATCAATCACTGCATCCGGCATTTCCTCAAGCGCCGCGATCCCGGCAACGCCGGCATTATTGACCAGTACGTCTATACGGCCGCAGACATCGATCGCCCGGGCTACTGCCGCATGGATTGCCCGCTCATCAGTTACGTCCAGTCGTACTATCTCCAGGGCCAGGCTTTCCTGTGCGGCAACAGGGGTTAAATCGGCACAGTCGTCCGGATTGCGCGCGCCGGCGAAGACGTGATAACCGTTGCGGGCAAAAGCCAGGGCGCTGACTTTGCCGATACCGCTGCTGCATCCTGTGATCAAAACGACTGCCATCTGTACGATGCCGTTTAAGTGAACTCCAAAGTGCGTAATCAATCTGCTCAGGTATTATAATGACGCTTGCCGGCGGCCCTCCTTTGCCTGCGTCGACCGGGCTTTTTATTAACAGGAACGATAGTAGTATACATAACGACACAAATCGCGCCCTATTCGTCATTCCCGCGCAGGCGGGAATCCAGTAAGCAAACATTCATTATAAGGAGTTTTGTT
>JAPPLI010000039.1 GCA_028819495.1 Gammaproteobacteria bacterium
CTTTTTGGAATAAAAACCCCTCTGCTTATGACTTAAAGTATGATCTTGCCCTGGCCGCAGTCGAAAGTAACTTATTGTCTGACAGATCCAGCAAAGGAGAAAAAATGATGCTGCCGGGTTCCACTAAACTGACTGACCAGAGATATTTGTCTATCAGGCCATCCGGTGTTTCATCCAATGCATCAAGCCGGTTAGTCCATTTACCGCGATCCAGCACATCCTTTAACTCATAGAGCATCAGCGTACTGGTGAAAAGTTCTACCTTTCCCTCACTCGCCAGACGCAACAGTTCATAAGGCAATCCTTCCCACAGCAGGCCCGACAATACGATATTAGTATCAAGAACCAGAGAGAGAGCTTTGTCTTGAATCCCTTCCATACTGTCCCTGTTTTTCCCGTCGAACCTCTTCTATTGACTCATTAATCTCATCCCAGGTCATTGGCGGTAGCTGGGCGTTGGCCTTATGGCATTTTTCGATTGTTTTGAGCAGTTCCTTACCCGCCATGCGGCGTAGATGTTCCCGTATCAACACCTGTAAGGTTTCCGGTTCCAGTAAACCCGCACGCTTTGCTTCCTGATACAAATCGTCAGGAATCTCAACGCTGAATTCCGTCAATTTAAAATCTGATTCACTTATCATTGCGGTATCAATATAGCAGACACAACTCACAATGTCTGCTTTTCTACTAACGAGGGGTGTGACTCAAAGTGTGGTCAAAATCCTGCCCTCCGTCATTCCCGCCCTCCGTTCGTCCTGCGAATGCAGGAATCCAGTCAATATAACGACTCCTTATAAGGAGTTTCGTTGTTTACTGGATTCCCGCCTGCGCGGGAATGACGGTAAGGAGTTTGACCACACTTCCAGTCACACCCACTAACGAGATCTCATTCAATAAACGCAAATATTCTTGCCTGGGCCTGGGAAGCATCCTTAACCGGCAGTACGCCGATAACGGCAACGGCGCCTGCGGCAGGCAGGGCATCAAGGTTATTCATGTTTTCGACCTGGAATTTCCCGGCCCCCAGAATGACCTTGTGTACGGGAAAACTTAAATCGTTGCCCGGATCCAGGCTCAGGGTATCTATGCCAATTCCGGCGACGTCCCGTTCCACAAGCAACTGGGCGGCGGCGACGGAAAACCCGGGGAAATGCAGCACGCCTGTTTCATCCTGGTTGATATAGGCTTTTGGATCAGAAAACTTCTTGTACCAACCCGTGTTCATGACCACCAGGCTGCCCGGCCGGATCCGGCCGTTCCGCTCCTCCCACGCGAGCACGTCCTGTACGGATAACTGATAGTCGGGATCCAGCGCAACCCTGTCCTGGACGTTGATGACTGCCACGGGCGCAACCAGGTCGTTCAGGCCCAGTTCATTAACGGAACGCCCACCTTCGATGAAATGCGCCGGCGCATCGATGTGCGTGCCGATGTTCTCCCAGAGCGAAAACCGGTGCATGCGATAGCCCTTGTCGTAATCAGCCAACCGCTCAATCACAAACGGGGCAGTGCCCGGCCAGAACGGCATGTCCCTGTGCAGGTCATGGGTCAGGTCAACCATTCGCCGCGCGGTAAAAGGCTGTTGCAACTCGTCCGCAAACACAAGCTCGCCCAGGCAAAAACACAGGAGCAGCGAGCAGAACAGCAGAGACTCGTTTTTCATATTCCCACCACCGTCGGATAATATGTGGTTCCGGTTTGAGGGCTTCCATACTATTATGGAACCTCTGAGTTAATCAGAGGTTCCTGCATCATGGATCATACATCTTTACGCGAGGCCGTCATAGCCGCCGCCCGGTCCCTGAATAAACACCGGCTGGGTGTCGGTACAGCCGGCAACGTCAGCGCCAGGATTAAGCAGGGCTACCTGATCACGCCGACCGGGATGGACTACGAGGCGATGGCGCCCGCGGATATCGTCAGTATGGACATGCACGGCAACCGCGCCGAGGGTGACCTGAAACCGTCGAGTGAATGGCGTTTCCACCAGGACATCTATGCGGCGCGGATGGATACAAATGCCATCGTCCATACCCATTCCCCCTGCGCCACCGCACTGTCCTGCACCCGCCAGGACCTGCCCGCGTTTCACTACATGGTCGCCGGAGCGGGCGGTTCCTCCATCCGCTGCGCCGCGTACGCCACTTACGGCACCCAGGCCTTGTCCGACCACGCCCTCACCGCCCTGGCCGGGCGCCGGGCCTGCCTGCTGGCAAACCACGGGGTCATTGCGCTGGGCGAAGACGTGGAGTCCGCCTTCAAAATGGCGCAACTGGTAGAAGAACTGGCAAAGCAATACCTGTTCAGCCGGATGCTGGGAGCGCCGGTGCTTCTCGATGACGCCGAAATGAAGGTCAACTTGGAAAAATTCAAGGATTACGGCAAACAGTGATTTTTAATCCACAGATGACTGATCCCTGTTTACGACTTACAGGGACTTGGATTTACACAGATAAGTTCTTAACAGACTGAGAGCAGAAACTCCTTACTCCATGAAAGAAAAAATCCAATCTGCGTTAATCTGCGTAATCTGCGGATAAAATAAATGGAAATCTGGCAATACGCAATCCTCTTTCTCATCGGCATCGTGGTCGGTTTCGTGAACGTGATGGCCGGGGGCGGGTCGCTGTTAACCCTCCCCGTCATGCTGTTCCTGGGCGTGCCCGGACCGGTGGCCAATGGCACCAACCGGATTGCCATACTGGCGCAGATGGCCACCGCGGCCGTCGCATTCTTCAGAAAAGGCTATTCCGATTTCAGGCTCAGCCTGACCCTGGCCCTGGCGGCGGTGCCCGGCGCGGTGGTCGGCGCCCTGGTGGCCGTGCGTCTCGAAGGGGTGTTGTTCAACCGGATCCTCGCCGTCATTATGCTCGCCGTAATGCTGGTCATGGCAACGCAAAAACAAACCCCGGAATATACCGGGGCGCCGCCACGGAAACCGCGCCTGGTCCTGGCCCATGTCTTGATGGCTGTCCTGGGAATTTACGGGGGTTTCATACAGGTCGGGGCGGGGTTCCTGTTCATGCCAATCCTGTACGGGACTCTGGGCCTGGACCTGGTCCGGGTGAACATGCACAAGAGCTTCATCATCACCGTGTACACCACGGCCGCGCTGCTCGTATTTGCCTGGCAGGTGGAACTGTTCTGGATACTGGGCCTTACCCTGGCCGCCGGCACTTCCATCGGGGCATGGCTCAGCGCGCACGTGCAGGTCGCCCAGGGCGAGCGGATCATCAGGCTGGTGCTGAATACCGTGCTGGCGCTGTTCATCATCAAATTGTTGTTCTTCAGTTGAGATGATCGGGACGGACAGATGGGGTCAGAGTAAGAAATTCGCAGAATTTTTACTCTGACCCCTGGATTTTCAAAATGCAGATAAAACCGGAAAACCTGAAATGCTGGAAATGCGGCGCCCGCCTGGACTACCTGCTGATGCCCCTGTCCAGGAGCGCCCATTGCAATGCCTGCGAAGCCGCGCTGCACGTCTGCCGCATGTGCCGGTTCTATGATCCCCGGGTTGCAAAACAGTGCCGTGAACCGGTCGCCGACGCGGTCAAGGACAAGGACAGGCCGAATTTCTGTGATTACCTCGAGCTGAACCCCGAGGCATGGGAACCCGCTGACCATTCGGAAGCCGACGTGGCCGCCGCGGACCTGAATGATTTATTCGGCCTTGATACGGGGGAAGGGGCAAGCGGAACGTCCGCTACGGCAGATCAGGCCAGGCAGGAGTTGGATGACCTTTTTGATTTGAAAAAATGAGGGATAGATGGGGTCAGAGTAAAATTATTCGATATTTCGGATATTGCGGAGTCAGAGAAATAATTTTCGATATCCGGGTAACCTGAAGGTTCCGATAATTTTACTCTGACCCCTGCAATTTATTCGATTAACCAATCAATTCGCGCAGTTGCGCGCCGGGGTCGTCTGCTTTCAGTAACGCTTCACCAATCAGAAAAGCATGCACGTCCCGGCTGCGCATGAGTTCGATATCCGCGCGGCTGTGTATGCCGCTTTCCGTTACCACGGTCCGGTCCGGGAACATGTCCGGCAACAGGTCCAGGGTTGTCTGCAATGATGTTTCAAAGGTATGCAGGTCACGGTTGTTGATTCCTATGAGGGGCGTTCGCAGTAATAATGCGCGCTCCAGTTCTTCGCGGTTGTGTACCTCCACCAGTACGTCCAGCCCGATAGCGGCCGCGGTCGCCGCCAGTTCCTGCATGCTTGCATCGTCCAGGGCCGCCACGATCAGCAATATGCAGTCCGCGCCGATGGCCCTTGCCTCGTAGACCTGGTACGGGTCGATGATGAAATCCTTGCGCAGTACCGGCAGGCCGGTTGCGGCCCCGGCCTGTTGCAGGTGCAGGTCCGAACCCTGGAAAAACTTTTCATCGGTCAGGACGGAGAGGCATACGGCCCCGGCTTCGGCATAGGCTTCGGCAAGCCGGGCGGGATCGAAATCCGGGCGGATGATGCCCTTGCTGGGTGATGCCTGCTTGATCTCGGCGATGACCGCGGGCCTGCCAGTGTCAATGGCGCGGCGTATGGATGTGTAAAAACCCCTGCAGGGAGCAGCGTCCCCGGCCTGTTGCTTCAGCTTATCCAAGGGTAAAGACCCTTTTCTATCGGCAACCCATTTCCGCTTGTATTCCAGAATGGTTGCCAAGATGTCTGTCGTCTTCACAATAAATGTCCTTCAGGGGGGACCGATTTTAAACCTGTCCCCGGAAAGAGCGCTATACATAACGACATAAATAATGCCGCATCATGGTTCGTCCCGCGCAGGCGGGAATCCAGTAAGCAAACTTTCATGAGCAGAGGTCTGCACGCCCCGACAATATGTAACTCCGTACGGATTGGTGGGGTCAGAGTAAAATTTCTGGCGAAATTCTTACTCTGACCCCGGAATTTACACAGCAAACATTCATTATAAGGAGTGCTGTTGTCCACTGGATTCCCGCCTGCGCGGGAATGACGAATGGGGCGCTATTTGTGTCGTTATGTATAATCAGCCAGCCGGGTCGTCAGGGACGCAAGGTCCTGTAGTTTTTTCAATGCCTCTCCGGAAGCGATGGCTTGGCCGGCGAGTTCGACCCCCTGTTCCATGTCCGGCGTGAGGCCGGCCACGTAAATGGCGGCGCCGGCGTTGAGCAATACGACATCCCTGGTCGGCCCCGGGTTATCCTCCAGTACCGACAACATTATGTCATGGCTTTGTTCGGCGCTGCTGATGATCAGGTCGGACAAGGCCCCGGGTTTTATCCCGAATTGTTGGGGTGTTACCTGGTATTTAGCGATGCGTCCGTCCTTGAGTTCGACCACATCGGTCGCAGCCGAATTGCTGATCTCATCGAGCCCGTCCAGGGAACGCGTCACCATGCAGTGCTCACTGCCCAGCCGTTGCAGCACCTGGGCAAATACATCCAGCATGTCTGCCTGGTACACGCCGATCAACTGGCGTTTGACGTAAGCCGGGTTCGTCAACGGGCCAAGCAGGTTGAAGATGCTGCGGGTCGCGAGTTCCCGGCGCGGCCCGGCCGCATACCTGGTTGCCGGATGGTGGGCAGGGGCGAACATGTAACCCACGCCGATCCGATTGATGCAGTCTGCCACGTGCTCCGGTTTCAGGCCCAGCTTGACGCCGGCCTGCTCCAGCACGTCGGCGCTACCGGAAATACCGGAAATGGAACGGTTATTGTGCTTTGCAACCTTACCCCCGGCGGCCGCAATCACGAACGAGGCGGCGGTGGAAATATTGAAGGTACGCGCGCCGTCGCCCCCGGTGCCGACTATGTCCACCAGGTACGGACCGTCGACATGAACCCGGATGGCAAACTCACGCATGACCGCGGCGGCGGCGCTGATTTCCTCGATAGTCTCGCCTTTCATCCGCAGGGCCACGAGGAACCCGCCGATTTGCGCATCCGTCAGATTCCCGGACATCATGTCCTGCATCACGGCCCGCATGGCGGCATCCGGCAGGTCGCCGCCGCTGATGACTTCGTTCAAGGCGGACCGGAAATTCATCAATGCACATCCATTTGCAGAAAGTTCCTGAGCAGGTCATGACCGAACGTCGTCAGGATCGATTCAGGGTGAAACTGCACCCCGTAAACGGGCAAATCCTTATGCCTCACCCCCATGATCTCGTCAATGTCCCCGCTTTCCGTCCGGGTCCAGGCCGTAATTTCCAGGCAATCGGGCAGTGATGCCTGCTCAATCACCAGGGAATGGTAACGGGTTGCCACAAACGGACTTTCCAGGCCGCTGAACACATCCGAATTCCGATGATGGATATCGGACGTCTTGCCGTGCATAATGCGGCCGGCGTGGACTATGCGCCCTCCCAGCGCCTGCCCGATGCTCTGGTGTCCCAGGCATACTCCCAGAATGGGGATCTGATCCATGAACTCATTGATCACGGCAACAGATATTCCGGCTTCACTTGGGGTACACGGTCCGGGCGAAATCACGATATGTTCCGGTTCCAGTTCGCGGATCTGCTCCAGGGTGATCTGATCATTCCGGTATACGCTCACTTCCTGGTCGAGTTCGCCAAAGTACTGGACCAGGTTGTAGGTAAAGGAATCGTAATTGTCGATCATCAACAACATCGATTCTCAGCCTGCCCGGGCCAGTTCCTTTCTCATCGCGCCGATTACACCGGCATAATCATCACTGCCGAACACAGCCGAGCCGGCTACAAACGTATCCGCGCCGGCCGCGGCGATCTCCGCGATGTTATCCACTTTCACGCCGCCGTCGATCTCGAGCCGGATATCCCTGCCGGACGCGGCGATGATATCTCTTGCCGCCCGTAGCTTGTCCAGCGCGGCCGGAATGAACTCCTGTCCGCCGAAACCGGGGTTGACGGACATGATCAATATCATGTCAATCCTGTCGATGACGTGCAGGACATGGTCCAGCGGCGTTGCCGGATTGAACACCAGTCCGGCGCGGCAACCTTGATCTTTTACCAGTTGCAGGGTGCGGTCGACATGGCGGCTCGCCTCCGGGTGGAAGGTGATGATGTCGGCACCGGCCGCAGCGAACTCCGGGATGATCCGGTCCACCGGCTCGATCATCAGGTGTACGTCCATGGGCGCAGTTATCCCGTAATCCCGCAGGGCGCGCACGACCACCGGGCCGAACGTCAGGTTGGGCACGTAGTGGTTGTCCATCACGTCCACGTGGATGTAATCCGCGCCGGCCGCAAGGACCGCCTCCACTTCCCGGCCCAGCCGGGCCATGTCGGCTGACAGTATTGAAGGAGCAATGATGTAATCGGACATAGGCGCGGATTATATAGAACTTGGAACAGCCCGGCTATCAGACGTAATGAATACCCGGGGTCAGAGTAAGAATTTCGCAGAAATTTTACTCTGACCCCTGCATTTCAGGTCAAACATTAAAACGAAACAAAATCACGTCGCCGTCCCGGACTATGTAGTCTTTTCCTTCCAGGCGCCACTTGCCGGCGTTTTTTGCTCCCTGTTCACCCTGATGTTCAATGAAATCATCATAGGCGACGACCTCTGCCCGGATGAAACCCCTCTCGAAATCCGTATGGATGACGCCGGCGGCGCCGGCGGCGGCGGTTCCCTTCCTGATGGTCCAGGCCCGTACTTCACGAGACGTCGTGGAAAAAAAGGTGTGCAGTCCCAATATGTCATAGCCGGCGCGGACCAACCGGTTCAATCCGGGTTCGGATAAACCAAGGTCACCCAGAAATTCCGTTTTGCCCGCTTCGTCCAGTTCGCCGATCTCGGTCTCGATCACGGCGGATATGGCGATTAACCCGGCGCCGTTCGTTGCGGCGCGGCGAGCCAGTCGTTCCAGCCATATGTTGGTCGTGATCCCGGTTTCTTCCACGTTGGCGATATACAGCACCGGTTTTTCCGTCAGCAGGCCCAGTTCCCGTGCCAGTTCCCGTTCTGCACTATCTGCGGGCAGAGTTCTGGCTTGCGCACCCGTATCGATATACGCGTACAGGGTTGCCAACAACCCGACGCGTTCCTTTGCCTCTTTGTCACCGGTTTTCGCGACTTTTTCCGTCTTCCGCAAAGCCCGCTGCAGGGATTCCAGATCGGCCAGGCACAGTTCCGTATTGATGACATCCAGATCGGCAAGCGGGTCTATCCTGCCGCCGACATGGGTGATATTGTCATCCTCAAAGCAGCGCAAAACCTGGGCTATGGCGTGGGTCTCGCGAATATGTCCGAGGAATTTGTTGCCGAGCCCTTCTCCTCTTGAAGCGCCGGCCACCAGGCCGGCGATATCGACAAACTCCACCTGGGCGGGGATGACCCGTTCCGGGCCGACTATGCGGGCGATTGCCTGCAACCGGGGATCGGGTACCGGAACAATCCCGGTATTGGGTTCGATGGTGCAAAACGGATAGTTTTCGGCGCTGACCCGGGTGCGTGTCAAGGCATTGAACAGGGTGGACTTGCCCACGTTGGGCAATCCCACGATCCCGCATTTGAAACCCATCAGCTTCCTTGTTGGGTATGCAGGCGGGTCATGGCCTTGTCGGGCTCACCCGCGAACAGCAGGGGCAGGGTCTCCAGACCCTTATCTATTGCGCTGCCGATCAATTCCGTATCGCCGCCGTCTGGCCTGCCCAGTACGTGCGCCAGCACCCTGGTCTTGTCCCCCGGATGGCTGACTCCTATTCTCAATCTCAGGTAGTCGCCGCCGCCAAGTTTTTCACTGATGTCCCTCAGCCCCTTGTGGCCGCCATGACCGCCGCCTGTTTTCAGGCGAATCACGCCCGCATCCAGGTCTATCTCATCGTGGACAACCAGGATCCCGGCCGTTTCTATACGGTAATAATCGGCAACAGCCCGGAGCGCGCGTCCGCTGCTGTTCATGTACGTTGTCGGCTTGAAAAGCAGGCAATCCATGCTCGGAGACCGGATCCGCGCGATTTCGCCGGAGAACTTTTTATCGGCCGCAAACCGGACATTGTGTTGTTCTGCCAGTCTGTCGACAAACCAGAAGCCGGCATTGTGGCGCGTTGCCGAATAATCCGCGCCGGGATTACCCAGGCCCGCAATGAGTTTCAGAGCGGACCGTTCGATCTCTATTCTTCCTCTTCCTGTGGAGTTTCCTCTGCCTCCATCTCTTCCAGTCCTTCCTCCATCGCCTCCTCCTCCTCTTCTTCTTCAAGGATTCCTTTAGGCAGGCTCACGGTCGCCACGGATGCCGATGCATCTCCGCCGGACAGCAACGCATAGATTTCCACTCCTTCGGGCAGGACAATATCGCTGAGATGCACGGAATCACCCAGCTCCAGGTCCGCCATGTCCACGTCTATGTATTCCGGCAAGTCCCCGGGCAGGCAACTGATTTCCAGTTCGGTCATGATGCGGCTTATCACTCCGCCGCCGCTCTTGACGCCCACGCACTGCTGTTCATTGATAAAATGAAGCGGCACCCGCATTGTGATTTTCTGTTTTTCGTCGATGCGCTGAAAATCGATATGCAGAATATCAGGCTTGTAGGGATGTCTTTGTAAATCCTTTACCACGACCTGCTCGCTCTGCGAGTCCACATTAAGCGTCAGAACACTCGAGTAAAAAGCCTCGCGGTCGAGCTGGTGCAACACCTCGTCATGAGACAACGAGATGGACTGGGGATCTTTACTGGCGCCGTAAACGGTGCCGGGGATTCTGCCCGAACGCCGCAGGCGGCGGCTTGCGCCCTTTCCCAGTTCGGTCCGGGCCTCTGCCTTTATTTCATAAGCTTGCATTTAATAACTCTCAATCAATAAACATTGAACTCAGCGATTCTCCCTCCGAAATCCGGCGGATACTTTCCGCCAGCATCGTGGCAACGCTGAGTTGGCGGATTTTACCACATTCGGCGGCAGCGCCGCGCAACGGGATGGTATCCGTGACGACCAGCTCATCCAGTTCCGAAGCATTGATATTTTCCAGCGCCTTGCCCGAGAGCACCGGGTGCGTGCAATACGCCACCACCCTGTGGGCGCCGAAATCCTTCAGGGCATTCGATGCCTTGCACATCGTGCCTGCCGTGTCCACCATATCATCTACGATAATGCAGGTGCGGTTTTCCACGTCACCGATGATATTCATTATCTCCGCCTCGTTCGCCTTCGGCCTGCGTTTATCGATAATGGCCAGGTCCGTATCATCCAGTTGCTTGGCGATGGCGCGGGCCCTGACAACGCCCCCAACGTCGGGCGATACCACGATTTGTCTTTCGTACTTATGTTTCCATATATCACCCAGCAACACCGGGGACGCGTACACGTTGTCCAGCGGCATATCGAAAAACCCCTGGATCTGATCGGCGTGCAGGTCCACCGTCAAGACCCTGGATATCCCCATGATCCCAATCATATCCGCCACTACCTTGGCCGTGATGGGTACCCTGGCCGACCTCGACCGGCGATCCTGGCGGGCATAACCCATGTAGGGAATCACTGCCGTGACCCGCTCGGCCGATGCCCGCCTCAGGGCATCCGCCATGACCAGCAACTCCATCAGGTTGTCATTGGCCGGAGTACACAGGGGTTGCAGGATAAATACGTTGCGCCCGCGCACATTTTCGGCGATTTCCACCATGATCTCACCATCGCTGAAGCGGCCTACATCAATCTTGCCCAGGGGCATGTTCAGGTTGCGCGCAATATCTGACGCCAGGGACGGGTTGGCGTTTCCGGAAAACAGCATTACATCGACTAATGACATAGATTTTCCCTGCGGATAGTTAACGGTTATCTGGCTGGGGCGCCAGGATTCGAACCTGGGAATGCAGGGATCAAAACCCTGTGCCTTACCACTTGGCTACGCCCCATTAAAACACGCGAACTTCGGCGCACTGCGGTTCAACGCCATAATGTAAAGAAACTCCGACCTGGCAGGAAGTTTCTTCAATGAGATTGCGACGGAGAACGGCGGCGAATGTTGCAGTATAACACAATATTCCCAGGGGTCAGAGTAAGAAATTCGAAGAATTTTTACTCTGACCCCATCTATCAGGTGTCGCCCTCCGGGCGACAGTGTAAACGACTGGATTCCCGCTTTCGCGGGAATGACGGGATTTCCTATCGCAACTGGCTGTCCTTGTTGGCGCGCCGGTTGTAGCCGCCGGACAAGGCCTGTTCCGTATCATAAGATTCCTGGCAGGCGACACAAAAACGCACTCCCGGGACGGCCTGCCGTCGTGCAGCGGGAATTTCTTCGCCGCATTCCTCGCACCAGGCATGACTCTCACCTTCAGGCATACGGCTGCGCGCCTGTTTTACCGCGTCTTCAATGCTGGCGTCGATCTGATCCTGCACAGCCCCGTCACGCGACCATCCTCCGGCCATCAGGTTCTCCAGGGTAAATCAATCATTCCATAACTATAGCGCATTGTTGTGTGCATTGTGCGACCTGACCCCATATACTTGACCCATGCGTCCCATCCTTGTACTGCTCGGCCTGCTGGTTTTCATGCTTGGATTAAGCGCACTGATCCTCAGTATCCCCGAACCGATCAACGGCCATGCCATGGCCCACCATACCGTGGACGGTATGCGCCAGGTTGGCGATATCCGCCAGCAGAGTAACCCGGTCTTCGGCGCCGGCTACCTGCTCGGTATATTGATCTACCTGGTCATCAGCGTCCTGGTCTACCTCGGTGTACAGCCGGCAAAACGCGACAGAAAACTGGTATTGGCCCATACGGCGGCTACGCTGACGGTATTGGGCATGTGGTCATTGTTGATGTACCTGTTCCGGCAATACCTGCTCATGGGCGATCCCATGATTGTTTTTGGGTTTCCCCTGCCGACACTTGTCATGTTGCTGGGGGTGTGGATAGCCCCGATGTCGTTCTCTTTGATTTATGTCCTTGGGTTCAGGCGCTGGGTCTTTACGCAGGAAGACGAAAAAGCCTTTCGGGAACTCCTGGAAAGCAAACGGCCATGATGGAGACCTGGCGCAACCCGATTATCCTGCTGTTCCTGGTCCTTTACCTGGGAATGTGTATCGGCTTCGGTCTGTGGGCCATGCGGCGCACGCGGTCGACAAAAGACTTCTTCATGGCGGGCCGCTCCCTGGGTCCGCTTGTGCTTACCTGCGCTATTTTCTCCAGCACCCTGAGCGGGTTCGGGTTTGTCGGCGGTCCCGGGCTTGTTTATTCAATGGGGATGAGTTCCGCGTTCATGGTCATCGTGTCCACGGCAGGCTTCACGATGGGATTTTTCCTGGTCTCCAAGCGCATCCGCCTGATCGCGGAACTGCGCGATAACGTCTCCCTGCCGGGCATCGTCGCAGCCCGTTACAACAGCAATCATGCGCGGTTTTTAACCGCCCTGGCCGTACTGCTTGGGGTGATGGGTTACCTGGCCGTCCAGATCCTGGCCATGGCCGTAGTCATGCAATCCATCATCAACAGCGTCGGCTGGTTCGGCTCAACCAGCCTGTTGTTCTGCATGGCGGTTTCGTCCGCGGTACTGATATTTTATTGCGTCACGGGCGGCATCATCGCTTCCGTGTATACCGACGTGATACAAGGGCTCGCCATGGCAGTGGCAGGGGTACTAATCGTGTTTACCGTTTACGCGGTGTTTGACGGCAACCTTGCCGGGGCTTCCCAGGTCCTGTACGAGGACGATCCCGCGGCAATCGGACCGTTCGGCACCGAGGGTATCATCTGCGCATTGTCCTGGTATTTCGTTTTCGGCCTGGGACTGTCCGGCCAGCCGCACATTATCACCAAGATGATGATGACGCGTAATCTTGCGGACAACCGCTTTGTCCTGCCGGCAACGATCCTCGGCTATGCCCTGTCCGGGCTGTTGTGGATTATGCTCGGGTTTGCCATGAGGGCGCTGGTGATCCAGGGCGCTCACGCGCCGCTGGGTTCGCCCGATATGGCTGCTGCCGAATTTCTGCAGTTCTACGCCAACCCCGTACTGGCCGGCATCGTCTTTGCCGCGCTGTTTGCGGCCATCATGTCTACGGCCGACGGTTTCCTGAACGTGGGAACTGCCGCCGTTATCCACGATATACCGGTAGCCGTACGCGGCCGTGCGGTGAAGAATGAACTGTTCTGGGCGCGGGTGGTCACGGTTCTGCTTTCCGTGACGGCGGCAGGCTTCGCCCTGTTTTCCTATTACGTGAATGAACGGCTGGTGGCCATTCTCGGGGTTTTCGGCTGGAGCACCTTCGCGGCCGCAATCGTGCCCGTGGTAGCCCTGGGTTTGAACTGGAAGCGGGCTACCGCCACTGCTGCCTGTGCGGCCATCATCATCAGCCTGGCGCTCAACCTGTCACTGGAACTGTTCGCCATAGAAATACCCTGGGGCATTCATGGCGGGTTTATTGCGCTGCTGGTATCCATGACCAGTTTTATCGTCATCTCACTCCTGCAAACACCGGAGCCGCTGGCCGAGGATATCGATGCAGTTATGGATATGTAGCCATGGCTGTCGCCCTGTTCAATAACCCCGGTCGATATCCACAACGTTCATCATGCGCTCGCCATTGATGTAGCGGCGCAGGTTTTCAGTGATGACCAGAACGTTGCGTTCAATACCCCGGTCGGTCATATACGAGATATGGGGCGTGATAATGACATTGGGCAGCGACCACAGTTCATGGCCTTTGGTCAGGGGTTCGGGATCGGTAACGTCCAGGCCGGCTCCGGCCAACCTGCCGCTCTTCAACGCGGCGATCAGTTCTGCGGTATCCGTGCTCTTGCCGCGTCCGATACTGATAAAGTAAGCGCCCTGTTTCAGCGCGTCAAAAAATTCCCTGCCAAAAATTCCTGTTGTTTCCCTGGTCAGGGGAAGGGCATTGACAATCACGTCCGCCTGCGCGGCCAGTTCCAGCAGTTCGTCCGAAAGGCCGACATAGTCGACAAAACCCGGCCCTTCCCGGCTGGAACGGCGCGTGGCGATGACGCGCATGCCAAGTCCCGCCGCGCGTCTGGCAACCTCGGTCCCGATACCGCCGAGTCCCGCTACCAGCATGGTTTTCCCGCCGATTTCAATCATGGGGGAAGGCGTATCAGGCGGCCTCTGCCAGACTTGTTCCTGCTGTAAATGATGAAAATACTGCAGGTTCCGGGTCAGCATCATCAACATGGCGATGACGTGCTCGGCTATGGGCGGTCCGGCAGTGTGCTGTGCATTCGTCAGGATAAAATCTGCGTCCTGCGCTTCCGGGGACAGGAGGCAGCGATCAACACCGGTCCCGAAATGTTGCAGCCAGTGCAGGTTTTTTGCGGTCCTGATCAGTTGCGGGCTGCAGAAGCCCAGAATAACTTGCGCCTCTGCAAGGGTAACGCCTTCCTCACCGGTAAATTCCCTGCCGGAAACCGTGACGATTTCGATTCCGTCGCTGACTCTCTCAAACGACGCCAGCAGTTCAGCCCGCATGTCGTTGAGACTGCCGGGTATCATCACGACAATCCGTTCCGGCCTTTTCCAACCGGGCGACTCGCGCACGGGTTGTTCCGCCTCGTCCAGGCGCAGTTGTTCAATGAGTTCCCGGGTCGCCGTGTCGGGTCCCGCAGCTTGCACTGACATGCCCAGCAACAGACAAACCGCCGATAGAGAAACCAGGTATTTCATCTAGCCCGCATATCTCACCAAGTGATGCGAAGATCGCGCCGGATTTTTTGCGTTAGCGGGTACTCGCGACCGAAAGCAGAGTTATTCATCTGGTTGAGGGAGCATGTGCCCGCTAACGCAAAAAAGACAAGCGAGGGCGCATCAAGCGTTGTGTGTGATGGCAACATGGCGGCCAGAATACCATAACTCGTTGACAGCAAACATCTATCCGGTGGTGATAAGCGACTTGGTGAGATATGCGGGCTAAACCAGCGTATCAGCCTGGCCTGCATTGGTCAAAAACCGGACAATGCTTACCATGGCTTCGGTATCAAACCGGCAATAGCGCAGCAACTGCTCTTCAAGTTCCGTTTTTCTTGCGGGGGTGGTTTCGGGGTTTATCGCTTCGATATAGCCATCGGCTGCGGCCATTCCCTCGGCTATTCCCGCCAGCCCGGAGTAATCCATTGCGGCATCAACAGTCGGCGAAACCGCTTTTATGGACCATGACCCCAGCATCTTCGGGTGGTAGTAATGCTGCCTGACTATGGGGTGCAGGTCGACCAGGCGTTCGACGATTCCCCCCAGGGGCGCCGCCAGGTCCGGAAACATCTCGGCCAGGCCGTTGATGACGCGTTTCTCATAGTTCGTATACATAAACACCGGCCCGCTTGAGCCCAAACATTCAACCAGTCTTTCGGCCAGCGCGCGCATCGGCGGGTCGCCCGACAAATCCAGGAACTCGTGGTGGCGGATATCCTCAACCCCGCCCCCGGTGGCGCCGTAGTCAACATGGCAGGACCACTGCACCGGCACGGATTGATAAGGACGCATCCCCGCCCAGAAGGGTACGGCAGGTCCTATTGTCTCAAAATCCAGGTAATAGCGGGGGTATGCGAATTGATCGAAGGCTTGCCTTGCGCCATCCGATATTTCCGCTTCGCCGTTGCACGTGGCAGCGTGGATGCGCAAGCGTGTCGTACTGGTAAGCGCGTCTGAATCAACGTCCCTGATATCGCGACAGCCGGCGTTGACCCAGTCAGCCAGTTCCGCCTTATTGCCGCCCAGGCCCATGACCGGGTACTCTGCCTGCGCCGGCCAGCAATGGGACGTGAACCCGCACTCATAGGGGCTGTAACAGTGGCCGCCGACCGGCATTTCCGGGACCGCGCCGGTAATGGCGGTCCGGGCTGCGCCGATCAACTCAACCACCTCGTCCTGGAGTTGCTCCGCCCTGGCCGTCAGGTCTTCTTCAACCAGCAGGCCGCGGTAATCAGCGCCGCCTTCGTACACAAAGGCGGTGTCCACGTGGGCAAGGGATATTGTCTTGAGATCCAGGCCGGCGTTCCTGAGCACCCAGTATTGAATGGCGCAATCCACCTCGTGGTGGGCCTTGACGCTGGCAGCTGCTTTCACCTCGATGGCGCGCCATCCCCCGCCTTCGAGCGGCAGCAGGACATCGGTGCGCACCAGCACCCCGTCATACTGAAATGTGGCTTCATAGATGGGCGCGTCGTGCCCGTTTGCCACCAGTTCAGCCGTCTGCCCCAGCGCCTCATTCAGTCCTGTGGAATAGGGTATTTCCACACCATCGCCTGAACCGAACACCTGCTTGGCTATCTCCCCCACCTGGTCCCCGGCGGCAAACAATGACTCCGCCATGGAACTCGTCTCTGCGAGTTCCGGGTGATGTGCCTCAAGGTGAAGTTTCTTACTGCACTGCCAGGCCGAGATCAGGCGGGATTTGGAGAGGTAGGGTTTGGGGGAGGGTGCAGTCACTAACTTTCCAAAAAATATCTTTACCAGTCGGGTCAGTTGCCAGAATCCTGGCAAGCGACTTAAGTCAGCTTATTAAACTCATCCACACTAAGATCGGCTTGTCGGATGATCGCCCGTAATGTGCCGCGGTCCAACTCTTTATGATCCGGAACAACCAACTGCGCAAACGGGTCGTCTCTGCGTAATATGATGTGGCTACTTTGCTGCCGTTTAATATAAAACCCTGCTCTGGACAAAGCGTTCACACAGGCTCTTCCTGAGATGCGGGGAAGTTTGCTCACAAGGCTACGAGCATGGCTTCGAAGTGATCTTCTGGAATCTCCAAATTATCTTCTTCCAGGGCCGCGATATAAGCCTCAATCGCATCCTTGATATTGTCCAGCGCTTCTTCGCGGTTTTTGCCCTGACTGATACAGCCGGGAAGGCTGGGGCATTCTACCACCCAATAGTTATCTTCACCTGGGTAAACAACAACTTGTCGCATCATGGAACTCTTCGATAATAATACGGTTTTCGACATCCAATTCTAGCATAGTGAAGACAGTATTGAGGTTTCGATTTATTACGTTGCCAATTTTCCCTGACCCCGAGTACCGTTTTCCCGCGGCCTTGAGTACCGTTTTCCCGCAGATAAATCCAGTTATTGATGCGGCCAATCAGATACTTTTCCTGAACGCCTCCAGCCAAGGGCAGGTTTCCTCGATGAGCAACTCCAGCAGCACCGTCGCCCTGGTCATGGCGCAATACAGAATTTTGCGGGTCCTTTCATTAATCTCCAGTGATTCATCCAGGTCGGTCAGGATGATGACCGGCGCCTGCTGGCCTTTGTAGCGGAAGATCGTGTCGAAGAGGAGTTCTCCTTCCGTATAAATCTGGTTGTCGTGCTCATCATATTTGCCGGTAAACCGCCTGACGTAATGATGACCTAATCGGTCGGTTTCACGTAATGCCGTCGAATCCATTCCACGGCAGGAGATTATCGCAATATCGCCAAGTTTAAATCCGGCTTTAACCAGTTCATTGACCCGATGGGCAAGTTTTCCCTCCAACTGGTTTTTCCTGCTGTACTCAAACATCTGTACACCTAATCCCGGTAGCATGTTGCGTTGCCGGAATTCCTGCCCCAGTGATTGTTTGATAAACCCGGCTATGCTCGTCGGGGTCCTGAAGTTCGATGTTTCGTTGTACGTCACAAAACCGGGCAACGGGACAGCATCCGTGCCGCGCAGGTTTTGCAGGGGGTCTTCCAGCCAGAGCTGTACTGCGTCTTCGGTCAAAAACAGCTTTATGATTTCGTGCCACTCAGCAAGAAAATCCTGGCCTTCATCGACGATGAGGCAACTGTACCTTGGCGTATCAGTCAAGTCTGCCGCGACCAGTCTTTCCTGAACGTCGGGCCAAAAACCGTCTTTATTTATGTTTGAAAAATCGACCGGCACACCTGCCATTTCGGCCATTTCCCGACAAAACCCGTAATAAGTGTTGACGGTCACGCCGCTGTCGGCAATCTCTCTTAACCTGTCTGCCAGTGGCCGATTGAAACAGAGCAACAGCGGCTTTTTCCCCTGCGCCAGCATCCTGTCGCAAAATGCCAGTGTTACCTGCGTTTTACCCGATCCAGCCGTGCCGGTAACGCGAAGCCTGAACGGTTCGAATTCCAGGTTGTCAATGACGTCGGACAAACCGGAGAGCAACCGGCGGTAAACCTGTTCCTGACTGGATTTGTAACTGGCCACGTCCGGCACAATGCGCAAACTGGACAGAAAAAATTCATGTAATTCCCTGACGGACTCCGGCGATGCATCACTCTTCGCATCAAGCAGGCGTTTAATATAGTCACTGAGGCTGGCCTTGCTCTTGCCGTCAACCACACGCTCCCGGTCAATCCCTGCCGCATTGATATTGATAACCTTGTAATCGGGACAGTAAATCAGGTAATCGATATGGAGTTTCCCGCCTCCCGGGTGCTGTTTGCTGAATTTGTCCCGAATATAGCCGATGTTGCGCTGGACTTGATCGCCGACGACTTTCTTTGTCAATCCATAGCTCTTTACCAGGCCATTGGGTGTTTCTTCCAGCATCCCGTTCTTTTGCTCAATCACCAGCACCTTGCCGGTGTTGTTCATGATGATGAAGTCTATCTCTCCGTACGCTGTATTTTTTTCGTCGGCCCGGCTCCAATGGACGCTGTGGAATACGGAATATTCTGCCGGGAGTTCGGCTTGTAATTTCCTTAACGTGTCGAGTTCTGGGGATTTGATATTCGGCGCGTTGAGGCCGGGCAGGTCTGAGGGGTAGGTTTTTGCCATGTTATTGATATGACGTAAATTTTTTGTCAATCCATGACTTCAATAATGATGCGGTTTTAAAACGCTATTATCATTGTGAATATTTGACAATCTCGCTGCATGGCAAAATAATTATGCGTGTTATTCGCGGTTCATTGTGGTAATTTAGAATTTTATCTGCGAAATATCACACCGTCGAGAGGTATAACAATGACAGAGTTTAAAGTTTATGGGCCGATGGCAATACCTTTCAGCCAGAAAAATAAGAACAAGAAAATAACTCTGGAAGATAAAAAAAAGTTTCTTGCTGACCTTGTCGAGGAAGGCATATCAAAAAAGCAGGGATGTTATATTTTTTGCCTTCGAGCAGGCCCTGGATTCCGCCCATGGTACGTGGGCAAAGCTACCAAAGGAATTCACCAGGAATGTATGCATGATGGAAAAATAAATCGCTATAACCAAGTTCTTTTCGAAAGAAAAACAGGCACCCCGGTAATGTTTTTTGTGCTTCCCCCCGGAGAAAGGAAAAATAAGGCTCCAGAGAAGACCATTACTGAAATGGAGAAAACTCTTATTAAGGCCGGATACGAAAAGAATAAGGACATAAAGAACACACATCATGCTAAAGATGATAGCTGGACGATAAAAGGCGTATATGGAAAATTTGGGGGCGGTAAACCAACCAAGGAAGAAAGTAGCTTCAGAAAAATGCTGAATCTATAATTTCTCTTGATAGAGAAACACGAATGACCATATCTCCTAACCGGCGCTTACCAAAACATCAACGCCTAACGATCGGATAAAGCGCTCTAGGGTAGTGGGCCTTGGTGCCATGGCGCGGGTCGAGTATGCGGCGCACTTCGCTTTCTTTCAAATCCAGGGATTTTGCAATGGCTACCTTGGATCATATCGCCTTGGATGACCGCTTCCGACAGATTGCGGCAGGTAACAATGTATCCGCCGTCATCTCTGTCTTCGGTGAAACTGACCGAATAAATATACTTCAATGTTCTACTCTGTGAATGTCAACGTACTTTGACCCAGCATCAATAGGCCGGTCAATAGATCACTGGTATTTGCTATTGTGTAAGGTAGGATGGTCATAAGCCTTGCTCTGCAGCGCCCATAGCGCCCATCGAGCGATTATCACAGCTGGCTCTGGATCATAAACACATACAGGACTTTTTTACTTCCTGGAATTTACTAATACGGGATTAGGGTTGAAAGATGGTTGAATCAACTAAAGGGGGCTTAATCGCCTCAGATGCTGAAAAAGAGTTCGAGAACCCTGATGTATTATTTGAAAAGTTGAAGGGGCTGGTAAAATTGGTCGCAAAAAACCTTCAGACATCTTTAATAGTTTCCGGGGGCAGTGGTACCGGCAAAACATTTACAGTAATTGAGACATTAAAAGAGGAAGGAATCCAAAAAGATTCCGGTTTGATATTAATTGGAGGAGGGCGTATCTCCACATTTTCATTATATCAAGTTCTTTTTAGGCACAGGAACAAGGGGCAAATTATAGTTTTTGATAATACGGATTTCATGTGGAGAGATAAGAAGGCGACCTGTATTTTAAAATCTGCTCTGGATACTTACGATGACGGGACAATATCCTTCTCTCGTCAAAGGACAGTGTCATGGCCGTCATCCATAACAGTCGATGTGTCTGGAATGGACGCGCAACAAAGGAAAGAAGTTTATGACCAATTGGATAAAAGAAATTCGGACCCAAAAACCTCGCCCAAATTTCCATCGGAATTTGAATATGAAGGCGGAATTATTTTTATTACCAATATACCAATAAATAAACTGGACAGGGGTGTTCTGGATTGTTCTGCCAGCATTGACACGACATTGACAGTTGAACAAATGTTTGCGCGAATGAAGAGTATTTTGCCCGAATTAGGTGATAAAACTGTTCCGTCAGATGTAAAAGAAATGATTTTGCAATTATTAATTGATGAATATGGTAAAGGCGCAATAAAAAATGTGACATTATTTACATTCATAAAAGCTGAAAGTATTTATCAATCTGGAATGTCGAACTGGAAGGAGCTCATTATGATCTGTTAGATTTATAGAGTTCAGGATTGTAGCTTTATCCAAACTCTGCTCATAAGTGCTTGCTCATCATCAATGGTAGTCGGTTACCTCAACATTTTCAGATTCATTCTGTGACCATTCAAAACAATTTGACCGGGAGCAACCAATTATAAGAGAATGTCGGCAACGGATTCTCGAATTATCGCTTTCTATGTCTCATACAATTGCCGACAGCTTTGAATACAGCCACCTCCCGCCAGTGGCTACTGATGTCCAGCTTAGTAACGGTCGGACTGATTTGTCTACTGCTCTCGACGGCTATGCAGTCGGGGAGCCGACTGAAGTCGGAAACTACCTCGATCATAATAACGATCTCCTGGATTTTTTGTCATCTCTTCCCGAGAGCATCTCCAAGTCGGATGGTGTGGAATCAGTTAAGTTGGAGTTCTATCACGATATCGAAGAACATTGGGAGAAGTTGTATGTGATAGTCAACACTCAACTTGATGATGTGGATGAACTCGATGCATTAGAGAACTCCCTTTATTCTTCCTTGTTTGAACCAAATAATGATTTGATATCCGGCCGGGTAGTTTTGTCTATAGGGTAATAAATGTCGATACAGCCAAAGGATCTGGTTGAATACGCTCATGGGATGCTTCAACCGGAAGGACGGGAAGTGGAGCATAGAAACGTGGTAAACCGCGCTTATTATGGGGCTTTCCTGGCCGCGAGAGACTTGGCGAATATTACTGGCGGCAGTGGAAGTGTGCACCTTAAGGTCATTGAATATTATCGAGATAAAAAGTCAATCATTGGCAATAATCTGGATGATTTGAAAAGGCTGCGTCAGGTGGCGGACTACGAGCCTCAAAAAAACGTCACATATCACCACGCGAAAAAGAGTTGTCGGATAGCGAGAAAAATTCTGAGGGAACTTGAAAGCTGATTTCCTGTTTGTTGCCTTCGTGTCACAGATAAAGTACGTTCGTGCCGGTATGCTTCAATATCTGCGGTGACACATCCTGACGTATCCTATGATAAAGTCAGTTCTGTGTGAGGATGACTCGTAAATTATTTACGTAGGAGAGAATAATGAACGACGCAGAAAAAACTGACTTGTCCGTAACTGACGCCAAAGATATAGATTGGGACAAGCACACCCTGATAGTACAGTGCGACAAATGTAACAACCCTGTTAATTTGGATGACGAAGATGTCATTGTGACTTACGACCACGTCTATTGCGGTAACTGTTTCAACCGACCCCGTCGTAAGCTCCCTTAAACTCGGTTGACCGATAAATGGTCAATCTTTCATCAAGAAATCAATAAAGGTTCTGAAATGTTGAACAACTACACCGGATTCGATGTGATAGGCGACATCCACGGTCATGCCTCCGCCCTGGAAAATCTGCTGAAGAAGATGGGCTATGCAAAACGTGACGGGGTATGGCGTCACCCGGAAAGACTGGCTGTATTCGTCGGCGACTACGTTGACAGGGGCTGCGAAAATATCCGGACCTGCAGGATAGTGATGGATATGCAAGCAACCGGCGCTGCCCGGGCTATTATGGGGAATCATGATTTCAACTGTCTGGCCTTTCACACAAAGGTTCTTGGTAAGTCAGATGAGTATCTCCGGCCGCATACCGAAAAGAATCTTGGCCAGACGGAAAAAACTCGAGCGGAATTCAACAAGCATCCGGACGACAAGCGCGCTGTACTGAAATGGATGAAAACCCTGCCGCTGTGGCTCGAACTCACGGGGCTGCGGGTAGTGCATGCATTTTGGAGTCCAAAGGATCAGGCCACCCTCAAGCGTTACCTGGCTGAAGACAACTCTATCATCTGGGAAGACTTTCCCAAACTTGCCAAGGGGGAAGAAGCCAAATCAAAGGTGGGCAACGCACGCTCACACTTGCTTAGCGGACCGGAACATGCACTGCCTGATGGAATCTCAATTACCGATGCGGAAAGAAATAAGCGCACGGAAGTAAGACTCAAATGGTGGAACTTCGATAAATTACCCATGAGTTTGCGGGAACTTGCCGATGTTCCACCTAAGGACCTGCACAAAATCCCTGACGAGACGATATCTAGTCTCGACTGCCTCAACCTGCCTGAAGCACGACCTGATACTGACAGCCGTCCGGTTATCTTCGGCCATTACTGGATGAAGCCCGATGAGCTCTTCCTGGGACCCCGGCACGTCTGCGTTGATGCTTCGGTAGCGAAAGGAGGAAAACTGGCTGCTTATCGATTTTCAGGCGAATCCGAACTCAGTCCGGACAACCTAGTTTTTTCCTGTAAGTAGAGTAAGTAGCCCATATTATCGATGTAATAGCAGCAGTTCCCGCTGAATGCCGGGGTCAGAGTAAAAATTCTTGCGAATTTCTTACTCTGACCCCAGAGAGTGAGAATTTTTACTCTGATACAACTGTCTGACCGAGGTTAGCGGGAACCGCTGATGTAACGGTCAGTCAAGCGACTCCCTGGCAGCACAGCGGACACTGTGTTCCGGGTCCGTCAGAAGTTGTTTCAGAATTTTCTTGGGCGCGCTGTAGGAGTCGGCCAGTGCCTTGCGCACCCCCGGGTCGGAATGGTTCCGTAGCATGTCTGCAATTGTATTTGTATCAACTTCGGTGAAACTACCAAGGTCTCCTGCTATTGACTTGGCACATTCAATGTCAGACTGGATATAGTCGATGACAATTTCAGTGCTTGCCCAGGTTTTGAATTCGTCACAGTATGAAACTGACCTACGCACGTCAACAACCTTGTCTTTTGCCAGAAGTTCCAGGATATCCTCGTTGATGCCGTTATTTTCTGCCACAGCTTTTCGAACTTCAGAGGAAGAAGATTGGGCAAGATAGCCAAGTAAACTGACAAATTCATCCTCGCATTTACGATACGGCAGCGTTCCGACAAGCGCCGCGAGCGCATCTGAATCAAGAACTACGGAATGGACTTCCTGTTCATCGGCTTCTACAACCAGTTTGTGCACGATCTTTGACATATTCTTTTCTCCCGTTTCATAGTCAAGTGGGTACGGTATGGAATTGTAGAACCAGTATATTCAGGCATCTGACAAGATGTGTCGCAAGCGCGCATTGTCCGACCTGACCTCGTATATTTTCGTCCATCATTGAGAAAAAAGAGAAAGAACAAGGAGAAATAAGCCGGCCAGTATCAGGAATGCCGGTATCGCCGCCAGCGCCCATTTAACCATGAAAACAACCATCGAGATGAACGGCATTTGAATATCGGTAACAACCACTTGTGTTTCCTCTGGAGAGTTCATTTTCACACCTCTTTGTCGTTGGTATTAACCTTTCTAATTTCAGTCAATCATCATAAATTCTACCGGGCAGATCATATCATCACTCTGCGACACAATATGACGCATAGCTGAATATAATGGCTTTATCTATTGCAGCAGAAGCGGTTTGAATAACATACCCATCACAACGCATACAGGTGGTTTTATGAGCAAATACCCTTCGCAGGACGAATCAGTCACCCAGGACACTACGGAACCCCTGGTACAACTCTGGTTGCTGCGCCTGCTGATTCGACTGGGCGCATTCAGGAAACATTTCTGCAATAACCACAGTCGCTACTCTGATGATGAACTGGCTTTTTCCCTGGCGGATATATTCGCTATTGATATGGAACATTACAAGACGGAAGATGACGACATCGACTACAAGGAGGCGCTCAAGCGCCTTGACAAGTTATATGTAAGCGCTGAAAAAAAATTAAACCTCGCCACAGCTCCCAAGTGCCTGGCCGGCAACGTCCGGTGCCTTTCAGCGCTTGCCGGGTTGTCTGCGACGGACTCCCGCATTCTGGAATTTGCCGTTCTTATCCATACTGAGGAAACCCTGGAGAAGGTCAGCGCCCTGCTCGGTGAGCTGATGTCGAAACAGGTATTCAAGATTTTGTCGGTGGTGCTGGACCTGCCACAACCAGAGGTCCGTAATTCATTGAGCAAAAAGGGCGCCTTGGCCAAGTCCGGGCTGTTGTCGCTTGATCGAAACAGTGCGAATGATTTGAAAGATAAACTGGATTTACTGTCTCCCGGTTTTGCAGATATCATGGTGTCGTCAGATGCGAACCCTGTGCACTTGTTGCGAGACATCGTCTTTCCCAGTTCTGCCCCGCACCTGTCAATCGCTGATTACCCGCATCTTAAAAAAGAACTTTATGTTCTTCTGCCGTATCTTAAGGAAGCTGTCACGACCGGGCGCAAAGGCGTGAATATTTTGTTGTACGGCGACCCGGGCACCGGTAAAAGCCAACTGGCTAAAATCCTGGCTGCCGAGACAAGTTGTGAACTGTTCGAAGTTGCCAGTGAGGATGAAGACGGCGACCCGCGTATAGGTGGGTTGCGCCTGCGCGCATTTCAGGCTGCGCAAAACATTCTTTCAAACCAGAACTTGATAATCCTGTTCGATGAAATCGAAGACGTTTTCGACATCAGCGACCCCGATTTCGGTATGCTGTTTGCCCTGGTAAAACTCAGGAACAACCCCAAAGCCTGGTTCAACCGAACGCTGGAAGAAAATTCAGTTCCCACATTGTGGCTGGGAAATTCCATCATGGGAATGGATCCTGCGTTTATCCGCCGTTTCGATATGATCATCAAGCTGCCGGTACCGCCGAAAAAACAGCGGCAAAAAATTATCCGGACAAGCTGTTCGAACCTGCTTGGCGAACAGGACATTGAGCGTATCTCTGCTGTGGATGTCCTGTCTCCGGCAGTCGTGACCCGGGCCGGTTCCGTCGTCGACGCGATCAAGGATAAACTGGCGGAGACAGACCAAGCCCCGGCGCTGGAATTAATCATCAACAACACCCTCGAAGCGCAGGGTCACCAGCGCATACAGCGTTACGACCCGAATCGGCTGCCGGAAACCTACGATCCCGCGTTCATTCATACGGATACCGATTTGGAAGGCATTGCCAGGGGACTGAAAAAGACAAAAGCCGGACGCCTGTGCCTGTACGGACCGCCTGGGACGGGCAAGACCGCCTATGGACGCTGGCTGGCGGAGCAACTGGAGGTCTCCCTGCTTGTCAAACGCGGATCCGACCTGTTATCCATGTGGGTAGGTGAGACGGAAAAGAATATCGCCGAGTGTTTCCGGCAGGCGGAAAGGGAAGGGGCCATTCTTCTGATCGATGAGATCGAAGGTTTCCTGCAGGACCGACGAGTTGCGAAACACAGCTGGGAGGTTACAGGCGTGAATGAGATGCTGACCCGAATGGAATCTTTTCCCGGAGTCTTTATCGCTTCAACCAATTTGCGGGACAACCTGGATCAGGCCGCGTTACGGCGTTTCGATATGAAAATAGAGTTTGACTATCTCCTACCGCGGCAATCCCGGGCCTTGCTGGAAAGTTACTGCAATACTCTCAATCTGGATACTCCAGACAACACAGTGGCGGCGCGGCTTAGGCGGTTGCCCAACCTCACGCCGGGCGATTTTGCTGCTGTTGTGCGCCGACACCGGTTCAAACCGGTCTGCTCTCCCACTGACATGGTGTCCGCTTTAGAAGAGGAGTGCAGCCTCAAGGAAAACTTCAAACGCCCCATCGGGTTTTGCTGAT
>JAPPLI010000132.1 GCA_028819495.1 Gammaproteobacteria bacterium
GGCGGGCTGCGCCTTGTCTTGTCGTCGCTGTGTGGCTCTGAACATGGCAATATCAGGTTGAAAGAGTACTAGTCCGGCATATACGAAGGTTCTTCTATATAGTTTTCGAACCGGGTAAACTGGCCGAGAAAAGCCAGTTTCACCGTACCGATAGGGCCGTTGCGCTGTTTACCGATGATGATTTCAGCAATGCCCTTGTCCGCAGTGTCCTCATCGTAGACTTCATCCCGGTAAATAAACACGATGACGTCCGCATCCTGCTCGATAGCGCCGGACTCGCGTAAATCGGACATGACCGGCCGCTTGTTGGGGCGTTGTTCAAGGCTGCGGTTGAGCTGGGATAGCGCCACAACAGGCACATTCAGCTCCTTGGCCATTGCTTTCAACGAGCGGGATATCTCGGAGATTTCCGTAGCGCGGTTTTCCGACGTGCCCGGAATCTGCATTAACTGCAGGTAATCGACAATAATCATGTCCAGGCCGTGTTCCCTGGCTATACGCCGGCATCTTGCCCGCAGTTCCGCCGGTGTCAATGCGGGTGTGTCATCAATAAACAGCTTTTTATCCTTGAGCAGCGTCACCGCCGACGTCAGGCGCGGCCAGTCATCGTCATGAAGTTTTCCGGTGCGAACCTTGTGCTGGTCAACCCTGCCCAGTGACGACATCATACGCATGGCCAGTTGTTCGCCCGGCATCTCCATACTGAAAACGACCGCGGACAACTCTTCCTTGATGACAGCATGTTCGGCTATATTGACGGCAAATGCAGTCTTACCCATGGATGGTCTGCCGGCTACGATTATCAGATCGGAACTCTGCAATCCGGCAGTACGCTCATCAAAATCATCAAACCCGGTGGCGATACCGGTGACGGGGGTTTTCTTCCGGTATAACTCATCCACCCTGTCCAGGGCGCCCACCAGCAGGTCCTTGATACTGTTGTAAACCCGTTTCCCCCTGGTTTCCTGTTCGGCGATTTCAAATATGGTCTGTTCGGCAAAATCAAGCACCTGTTCGCTGCTGAACCCCATTGGATTGAAGACGGTTTCGTTGATCTTCACGGTGGCGGATATCAGTTGCCTGAGTATTGAACGTTTACGCACGATATCCGCATAGACGCCGACATTGCTTGCACTGGGGGTGTTTTCTGCCAGTGCGGCAAGATAGGACAGGCCGCCGGCATCATCCAGTTGCTGGTGGGATTCCAGCCATTCTGCAACCGTTACCAGGTCAAAGGGCTTTCCCTCGCCGTCAAGGGCATTGATGGCGTTGTAGATAATCCGGTGATCCTGCCGGTAAAAGTCATCCGCCTGTACCCGTTCAACAACCTTGATAAGAGCGTCTTTATCCAAGAACAGACCGCCAAGCACCGACTGCTCGGCTTCAATGGAGTGAGGAGGTACTTTCAGTGACCTCGTTTCAGGATCGGGCGCGGTATAGGCAGGTTCGGCCATATCGGTAATGGCAACCGTGTTCAGCCCTCGGCGTTTTCCAGGTCGGCGGCAATGACAAGCTTGATCCGGGCATCAACATCCGCGTGCAGGTGCAGTTCGACTTCATACTCACCCACCGACTTGAACGGACCGTCCGGCAAGCTGATCTCGCGTTTCGTGACTTCCAGGCCGGAATCGGTAATAGCTGCGGCAATTTCGTTTATCCCAACGGAACCGTACAGCTTGTCATCCGAAACAACTTTTCTACGCAGGGTAACTTCCAGTTCATTGAGTTTCTCCGCCCTGCCCTGTGCCGTTGCAAGCGAATCAGCCTGTACTTTTTCCAGTTCGGCCCGTTGCGCCTCGAATTTTTCTACGTTTTCAGGCGTGGCCGGCACTGCCTTGCCGTTGGGGATAAGATAATTCCTGCCGTAACCGGGCTTGACGTTGACCTGTTGCCCCAACTCCCCCAGCTTGCCGATTTTTTCCAGTAATATTACCTGCATTGTCTTACTCCTTAATAAAATGAAATAATAGCATAATCATGCGTTGTTATCGCCGATACGGACCGGTTTTCCACCCAGACAGGCATTCACGATTCCGACACAACTCACAAACAACAGGATGAAACGCGGCATGATGAAAAACATGCCGTAGATTACTATCAACCAGACCCTGGAGCGCGCCCTGGTATAGAGAAAACCGTGTATGACAGATAATCCCTGGAACAGGTAGAGTACCAGCAACAGGATCACAGTGTCCCTGAGCGCTATTGATGCGCCGTTGGGTATAAGCAGCAGTGTCAGCAGACCTGCCAGCGTCGGGAAGACCAGGATGCGGGGCAGCCTCAACGCATAAAATTCTTTCCTGAAACCACCCGGATTGAACAGCGCTGACTGCCACCAGCGCGCCAGTAACATCGTAATAATGAGGCTGATGACAAATCCGGATGCGAAAATTGCCGACAGCAGCGGACTGATCGACTGGTAAGCCTGTTCAAGCTGCTGCCTGGCAGGTTCGGACGCCGCGTATTCCTGCCATAGCTCAAACCATTCATGCCACCATTTTTGTATGTCCTCCAGCATCACGTAAATCAAGGCCGTAAAAAATACGCCGATTGTGCCGGCACACAGGACCATCAACCCCTGTGATTGCGTATTTCTTAATAATCCTGCACAAAGGATCACCGGAAGCCAGACGCTCACCATGAATGCAATGGGTATTCCCGGCTGCAGGTTCAGCGCCATGGCCGGCAGCGCCGTCAACAGCAGGCAGCCGGCAGCAACCTGGAGGCCGGTAGCAGGGCCCTTGCGCAAGGCCGCAAGACCCATGGGCGCGCCACTGATGAAATAGGAAAAGGGTGAAATGAATATCGAAAGTAAAGTCAATACGCTGATTACCAGGATCGCATGCACGCGGGTTCTCAGCATATAGTTGCCAAGTGCCTTCATATCGTGTCCTTACTCAGAAGCGCAAGCTTTAATGAGCGTCGCTGTAGGGTAGCAGCGACAGGTACCTCGCCCGCTTGATTGCTGCTGCCAACTGCCTCTGGTATTTGGCCTTGGTGCCGGATATCCTGCTGGGCACAATTTTACCTGTTTCCGTAATATATGCTTTCAACGTATTGATATCCTTGTAATCAATTTCTTCTATACCTTCTGCGGAAAACTTGCAGAACCGCTTTCTTCTGAAATATCTTGCCATGTCTCACCTGAATTCGTTAGTTAGAATTATGGGGACACAATACTTAATTCTACCGCTGTCGCAAGAAGAATTAAGTATTGTGTCCCCATAATCCTTTCGTCAGCCGTCCGCTTCAACCTCCGGTTCGTCAGAGGATGGAATAGTGGTTGTGTCCTGTGTGGGCTCGCTTGAATCGGTTTCCGCCTCGCTGCCGTCATCGCCAGCTTCTTCGGCGCCGGAGTAACCACTGGCCGCATGTTCGCGAATGACATTATCCGAATCTCCTGACATTTCTCTTTCCTGCTCCTGTTCCTTGCTTTTTGCCAGGAGTGAAGGTTCTGTGATGGCAGCATCCCTGCGAAAAATGAGATCGCGGATAACGGCATCATTGAACCTGAACGCGTTATTAATCTGTTGCAGGGTAGCCTGGTCGCACTCGATGTTCATCAACACGTAATGCGCCTTGTGGATCTTGTTGATCGGATAAGCGAGTTGGCGCCTGCCCCAGTCCTCCAGGCGATGTATAGCCCCCTGGTTCGACTCGATCATGGAGCGGTACCGCTCGATCATCGCAGGTACCTGCTCGCTCTGGTCCGGGTGGACCAGAAACACGACTTCATAATGTCTCATTAACATGTCCTCATGGGTTCAGCCTCCCGTCCGGGCGGTGAGGCAAGGATCTGGAAGGCGCACTATAAGGTAAAGCCGTTGATGTTGCAACCGGCGATTTAACATGGATGTACAGGATGAACAGGATTTATAAAGCATAAATGCTGTCTTTTTTCAGGCAATCCTCTGCAGGAACGCCAGATCAAACATTTTTATCCTGTATATCCTGTACATCCATGTTACAACCGAACAGAATATCCGAAGTGGTATTTGAACAGGTCCGCAAATTCTTGCTCGTCAAACCGGTGATTCTGTGTGCCTCGCACTTCGATCTTGATCTTCCCCATGAGGGAGGCAATCCTGCCGGTCGTTTCCCAGTCCATGCCGTGCATAAGACCATACAGAAGACCTGCCCGGTAGGCGTCACCGCACCCGGTGGGGTCGGCCTCGCGTTCCGCCCCGGCAGCCGGGATATCGATGGTTCTGGCGCGGGTATGAATGATCGAGCCTGAGGCGCCGCGGGTGACAATCAGGGTATCGACCCGGTCCAGTACCGTGGAGGTATTCAGCCCGGTCTTGTCTTCGATCACTTGCCATTCGTAATCGTTGAAGACCAGCCAGGTCGCATGATTGATACTGTCCAGCAACTCGTCCCCGGTCAGCATGGTGACGTTCTGGCCGGGGTCGAAGATGAAAGGGATATTCCGCTCGGCAAACTGCAGGGCGTGCTGCAACATGCCTTCCTTGCCGTCCGGCGCCACGATGCCGATACTGACGCCCTCAGCCATCGACACGCGGTTTTCATGGGAGTGGGCCATGGCGCCTACCTGGAATGTGTTGATCTGGTTATTATCCAGGTCGGTGGTAATGAAACATTGTGCAGTATAGGTATTCTCGATGACCCGCAGGTGCCGTTGATCGATCCCGTTCTGTTCCAGCCATTGACGGTATTCGGCGAAGTCGATCCCTACCGTACCCATGGGCAGGCAGTCCGCCCCCAGTAATTTCACGTTATAGACGATGTTTCCCCCGGAGCCACCGAACTCGTGCTGCATGTCCGGGACGACGAAACTGAGATTCAGCATGTGTATCTTGTCCGGAAGTATGGCTTCCTTGAAACGGCCCGGGTAGACCATGATTCGATCGTATGCGAAAGAGCCGCAGATTAGAGCAGTCATTAATGTGACAGTTTATCGGCCAGGATCTCGCGGGATGGTATCACTTCCACATTGTCCATTACCTCCGGGGTCAAGACGCTTTGTAATTGCTTCTGCAAATTGTCTTTCAAGTTATCGAACATCCTTCTTGCCTCCTCTGTTTCCATCCCTGTGATAACAAGATAAAAGTCATGTTTTTTGTCTTGCATCAGGCTCGATGCCTCACGACACTTCGCCGCCAGTCGCCACAGGACGAGTAAGGCCCCAAATACTTTCAAATAATTTTCCTGCCTGACACAATCAACGGTAAAATCCTGCCTGTGGCGTTCAGCAAGGTAAGAGTACTTTTTCTCTATGGTTTTAATAGTATCCGCTAATTGAGTCTCTTCAACCAGGACTACTTTATTTTCATGGATAAGAAAATAGTCACAGCAATTACAACTGCCCAAACCAACGTAAGTTCTCATATCAGGAATCACATCGGCCTTTTTTGTGTTGTCCATACGGAAGGCTTCAAAACCCTTGCCGGGGGAAACATTCTGTTGTTCCCGGAAGCTATCCAGAGACGTCACAACAGTCCTTTCACGTACAAATCAGAGAAGGGCTTGGTCAATTCCTGCTTGATATTTGCCATTTTCATTTCAAAGTTTTCATCAACTTCACTACTGTTGACGGGGAAGCGGTTTAGAGCAATGAGTTTTTTGTCTTCAGGATTTTTCTTTACATGTACTTCCAGCCACTTGAGAATATCCACGCTATGGGTGGCGATTACTACGTTCACGCCATGACGAGACAGTTCAAAAAGGGTTTCTGCCATGACCACCTGCCAAGCGGGATGCAGATGCGCTTCCGGCTCATCAATAAAAATAAAAGTATCCTTATCCAGTATGTTACGTTCAATTAACAACGCCAATATTCCCATGTTCACTATTCCCATCGCGGTAAGCGGCAATGTGAAATTGCATCCATTCTCTTGAAATGAAAAATTGCCACTTTCCGAAATGGCAATTTTACCGCCCATGATATCCTTGTCCGTTAACTTTTTATATAAGTCCGGAAACGCAATACCACCTGTGCGCCGAAAACTCAGCGCAGTGATTAGATCATAGAAGTACTCGGGAACGCCACTCAGCATTTCCCTTTCTCCTGTTAGAAACATTCTTCGCGGGTTGCGCCTTAAATCTTCCAGTGCATTCTTTAATTTCCAGTAAACGGGTGATTCCAGGTAGACCACATTGGAATGACGCTGTAATTCTTGCAACAAGATTTCGTCAACCGCAAATTCGATTTCATCACTTGAAAATTCGAATTTTCCAAAGCCTTCAAACATGAGTTCTGATGGCGCATCTTCTGCTCCCACGAGATCCGATAATGTAGATATTTGGAAATTATGGATCAGGTTTTGCCGGGTTTTGTATTGCATCCCGGCAACTGTAAATGCCGCCCAACGCCCCCTACTTAAATCTTGCTTTAATTTATCCAGAGATTTCTTTAATTCCTCATGAGTTTCTTTCATCCTCGTCGTGCCTGATATTCCATTTTGTCTTCCTTCTACTTCCTCTTTTACTCCTTCAGGGAGATGAATCTCCCTTACTCTTTTCTCAATCGCACTCGCCTGATGGATAAGATTCTTTATAAGCTCATCCAGTTCTTTAGGGCCTCCGGGAGCGCAATCTTTGGCAAGGATTTCCAATTTTTCTACTTCACTTTCCTCCAGCGACATCTGTGGTTTTTCGACGTTAAGATGTGCCGGTCTGTCTAACCTGTAAAAACAATTTATGACAGGCTGAACCAGATTATTCACGTGTATTTGTACATGATTGGCGTTCATAGCATTAAACAACGAATACAGTAGCTTGGAAACGAAACTCTTGCCTGTATTGTTCGGTCCCGCAAGTACGGTAAACGCTCCGATACGGATTTCCGCATCAGTGAGCTTGCCGATGTTTTTAATGGTTACGTTTAAGGTCATGTGTTGTTGGGTCCGAGTGTATTAGATCCATATAACAGCATTCATTCCACAGTGAATTAATTAAAAATCACTTCTTTGCAGAGTTAAAGCGAACTAATTTATCCCAGTCAATTTTTCCGTCTTCTTTGCAATATATGTCGGCGAATTCTTTCGTGAATTTATTGATCACCTGTGAGTATGCTTCTATAAAGACATCATTTTTTTCTTTGGCTTTGTGTCCGAGTGGTTCAACGATTTCCGTGTACAGATCGCTATCTCCGGAGATGAACTCCCAGAAACGCTGACCGCAATATTTGAAATAGTCTCCTTTATCCGGCCTGCTGTCTCTGCCATAGCAACAACCGTTTACCGCAACTATGTTCAGGTTTGAATTACTGGTTCTCAGTGTTCTTTTGGCCGTTTTGAAATCCGCCATCATTTTCTCTTTTTGTGGGTTATTGTGCCAATTTGGCCCCGACTTGATTGCAACGATGTATCTCGTATTGTTGGTCTCAAATTCGAGGTCAATACCCGTGATACCTGATTTATAGCCACCATAGACCTTGTTATTGATGAAAATGGCAAGCCCTTCCAGCCAATCACCAAAAATAGTTTCCTCACTCGATGAAATATGCGCGTCCGTCAGTCCTGTTACAATCTTTTCAGCAGTCAACGCGTATTTGGCTTTGAAAAGATACGGATTTTTTCGCCTGAGAACTTTCGACAGCTTTAATTCGTCGAGGCTTTGAATACGTTTTTGATGAAAGGTGCCAATATTTTCTTCGACGTAATTTAAAACGTCTTCAGGGTTCAGCTTGTTCATATTCCGTCTTGGGTTCCAATAGGTATAATTCAGCAGGTCTTAATTGCTGTTTAACCATTTCGCAGTATTCAGGAACCACGTCAATACCGATTGAGTTCCGCTTCATCCGGTTGGCAACAATCAATGTTGTCCCCGAGCCCATAAACGGGTCAAGAACTGTCCCTTGTTCTTTGGTAAACAATTTGATAAACCATTCCGGCAGGGCTTCGGGAAACGTGGCGCTATGGCTTTTGTTATTGCATTCGGTAGCCAAGTGCAAAACATTCGTTGGGTACGTCTTATCACGGTTAAGCCAGTTTGAAACATTTTTGCCAAATCCACTGCCCACTCTCGAATTATCACGGGTCTTATCGGTTTCAGAAAGGTTCCTTAATCTTGTGTTCGCCCACTCGCCTACGGGAACCATCACTTCTTCCTGGTACATGTTGAACTTGCGGTTTTTATTGAACTGAAGAAGCCTTTCCCAGGCATTACGAAAACGGTTAGGCCACTTCCCAGGATAACAGTTTTTCTTGTGCCATATAAATTCTTCCGTCCAGAGCCAACCTTGTTTACGCATCTCCAGAATCAGTTCGATGACATAAGTGCTGCGCTCGCCTTTTACCGCTTTTTCCTTGATGTTTAATATAAATGTTCCGGTGGGCTTGAGTACTCGTAAAAGTTGCTCGGAGATGGGCAAAAACCACTCAACGTAATCATCAGGATGAATGCCCCCATAAGTGTTTCTGCGCTGGTCTGCATAGGGTGGAGAGGTCACTACCAGGTCAACGGAATTCTCCGGTAGTAGCTTTAACTGCTCTTTGCTGTCACCCAGGTATATGTCCGTAGTTATTTCCATTTCAAGTTCCTTTTCGATTGATACAAGTCTGTTAATCATAATTTAGTGAATTCGATATTATTCTCTCCTGAGACAGGAAAACATCCAATACAATGCTTTTCGCCCTGAAGGAAGGAGTGCGACCTCATAACTGCCAAAAATCAAATATTTTGGACATGGCATAAGCCCTGAATACGGGCAGTTTCTCACGAGGATTATGTCATATTTTTTGTTATCTTGTCCCGTTTTTTAGCGCACTAATCAGTTTCATTTGTCTACGTCGTAAATAAGTATGTCCGGCAAATCGTTATCCGCTGCTTAGCGCACATGGCAGGCGCGTTTATTCGTCACCGACTTGCTGGCTTGCCCTGGCTAAAACTTTGTCAGCATTCCAGTTGTCTGTAACCTGGCTGTCCTGTCCCTTGATTACTTCAGATATTAATAATTGCAACTTCACTTCTCCGCGTTTGTCTGTCCTGTCTGGTATGTGGGTTTGGTACTTGTCTATCACCGGCGCCAAGTACCGCCCGGTATGGGAGTGCGTCAGTATTGCGATGTCTTCCGGCGTTCCGGCAGCAATGATCTCCCCACCGCCATCGCCCCCTTCGGGCCCCAGGTCGACGATCCAGTCCGCAGTCTTGATGACATCCAGGTTATGTTCTATGACGACTACGGTATTGCCGTGGTCGCGCAATCGGTGCAGTACGCCCAGCAACTGGTTCACGTCGTGGAAATGCAGGCCGGTGGTCGGTTCATCCAGTATGTACAGGGTCTTGCCCGTATCCCGCTTGGACAGTTCCCTGGACAGCTTCACCCGCTGTGCTTCACCCCCCGACAGCGTGGTGGCATTCTGGCCGAGCCGGATATAGGACAGCCCGACATCTACCAGGGTTTGCAGTTTGCGGGCGATGATCGGCACCGGAGAGAAGAACTCGCGGGCGTCTTCCACCGTCATATCGAGTATTTCATGGATATTCTTGCCCTTGTAACGGACCTGCAGGGTCTCCCTGTTGTAGCGTTTACCCTTGCAGACGTCGCACATCACGTAAATATCCGGCAGGAAGTGCATCTCCACCTTGATGAGTCCATCTCCCTGGCATGCTTCGCAACGGCCGCCCTTGACGTTGAAGCTGAAACGGCCGGGCTTGTAGCCCCTGGAGCGGGCTTCCTGGGTGGCGGCGAACAGTTCCCGTATCGGCGTGAACAGGCCGGTGTAGGTGGCGGGGTTGGAACGCGGTGTGCGCCCGATGGGGCTTTGATTGATATCCACCACCTTGTCGATGTATTCGAGGCCTGAGACGGCCTGGTAAGGGGCCGGTTTTGCGCCGGCGTAATTCAGCTCTCCCGCGGCAATCCGGTACAGGGTATCATTGACAAGGGTTGATTTGCCGGAGCCCGACACCCCGGTGACGCATGTCATCAGCCCCAGCGGCAATTCAAGCCGGACCGACTTCAGGTTATTTCCCGTCGCGCCGGATAGTGTCACCACCTGTTCGGGGTCGGGCTTGACGCGCTTAAGCGGCATATCAATGTGCCTTCTCCCCGACAGGTAGTCACCGGTGAGTGATTCCCTGCAACAGGCGATATCATCGGGCGCGCCCTGTACGACCACGTTTCCGCCGTGCACTCCGGCCCCCGGCCCCATGTCGATGACGTGGTCGGCGGCGCGGATGGCTTCCTCATCATGTTCGACTACAATCACCGTATTGCCCATGTCGCGCAGTTGCCGCAATGTAGCCAGCAGGCGTTTATTGTCCCGTTGGTGCAGACCTATGGAAGGCTCATCCAGGACGTACATCACGCCGACCAGTCCAGCGCCTATCTGGCTGGCAAGCCGGATACGTTGCGCCTCCCCGCCGGAAAGTGTTTCAGCGCTCCTGTCCAGGGTCAGGTAATCCAGTCCCACGTTGACCAGGAAACGCAGGCGGTCCTCGACTTCCTTGAGAATGCGCAGCGCTATTTCACCGCGCCGTCCCGGAATTACCAGGCGCTGAAAAAAATCCCGGGCATGTATCACGGTCATCGCGGTAATCGCCGGCAGGCTGGTGTTGTTCACGAATACATGCCTGGCCCCCTGGTTAAGACGTTGCCCGGAACAGGAAGGGCACGGCTGGTTGCTCTGGTACTTGTTCAGGTCTTCCCGGATCATCACGGATTCGGTTTCCCGGTAGCGCCGTTGCATGTTCGGAATAACGCCCTCGAAGGCGTGGGTGCGCCGGACGACGCCGCGCTTGCTGTGCAGGTAGTCAAATTCGATTTCTTCCGACCCGCTGCCGTACAGGATCACGCGGCGGATGTCTTCATCCAGTTGGCCGTATGGCGTATTAATGTCGAACCCGTAGTGCTTTGCCAGTGACTTTATCAACTGGAAGTAATAGGCATTACGCCGGTCCCAGCTGCGTATGGCGCCGTCCGGCATGCTCAGTGCGCTATCCACCACGATCTTGTCTGCATCGAAATACTGAATCATGCCCAGCCCGTCGCAACGGGCACAGGCGCCGACCGGGTTGTTGAACGAGAACAGCCGGGGTTCCAGTTCGCTCAGGCTGTAACCGCATTCCGGACAGGCAAACCGGGTTGAGAACACCATCTCATCAGCCCCGGCATCATCCATGGACGCGATGATTGCCAGTCCGTCGGACAGGCGCACGGCGGTCTCCAAGGATTCGGCCAGGCGCAGACCGATGTCGGGACGCACCCGGAAGCGGTCCACAACCGCCTCGATGGTGTGCTTCCTGCGCAGTTCCATCGCCGGCACGTTATCCAGTTCCAGCACTTCTCCGTCAATGCGCGCACGCACGAAACCTTCAGCCCTGATTCGTTCCACCACCTGCAGGTGCTCGCCTTTTCTTCCCTGGATAACGGGAGCGAGCAGCATCAACCTGCTTCCTTCCGGTTGTTCCAGTACCAGGTCCACCATCTGGCTGATGGTCTGGGCCGACAGGGGGGTATGGTGTTCCGGGCAACGCGGTTCACCTACCCGGGCGAACAGCAGGCGCAGGTAATCATAGATTTCCGTAATGGTGCCTACGGTGGAGCGCGGGTTATGGGAAGTTGACTTCTGTTCTATGCTGATGGCCGGGGAAAGCCCTTCAATATGATCGACGTCGGGCTTTTCCATCATTGACAGAAATTGCCTGGCATACGCGGAAAGCGATTCCACGTAGCGCCGTTGCCCGTCGGCATAAATGGTGTCGAACGCCAGGGACGACTTGCCCGATCCGGACAAGCCGGTGATCACGATCATCCGGTCCCTGGGAAAATCCAGGTTGATGTTCTTCAGGTTATGGGTCCTGGCGCCCCTTATCCGTATCGTGTCCACCATGATTTATATGTTTGGCCGGAAGCAATGTAACCTGCTAATATAAGGGATGCCCGGCACGAGTCCAAGCCGAATTTGTGTCCGGCTGAAAAACGGCAGCATGATCGCTGTTTTTTTTGCACGCTCCGGCAGGTTCCGGTCGGGCTTGCCCGGAGTTACTTGAGGAAATTCTGACCAGGTCAGGGTATCCATTAACTATCAGAAATAAAGGAGTTGAATTATGGCCAGAGGAATTAACAAAGTCATTCTCATCGGAAATCTAGGAAACGACCCGGATGTGAGGTACACCTCCGGCGGCTCGCCCATCGCCAATATCAGCCTGGCGACCTCTGAATCGTGGCGGGACAAGGAAACGGGTGACCAGCAGGAGCGGACCGAGTGGCATCGGATCGTTTTTTTCGGCAGGCTGGCAGAAATTGTGTCCGAATATGTACGTAAAGGCTCAAAGGTTTACGTGGAAGGACGCCTGCAGACGCGTAAGTGGCAGGATCGCGACGGAAATGACCGCTATACGACCGAAATAGTGGCCAATGAAATGCAAATGCTGGACAGCAAGGGCGGCGCAGGAGAGGAGTTTGCAGGCCCGTCCGGGCAGGCGCGCAAACAGTCTGCGGCAAATGCTCCCCCACGACAGGAGAATACCCCTGGTAATGGTGGAGAATTTGTTGACGACGACATACCGTTTTGAACGTCTCAACCGGCATAAAACCTTGATGTACGCCCCGCGCCGCTGCGTTATGCGCGGGGCGTCGACACATCCGTGATATTACAGATTTTCAACAAATTTTATCGCTATGGATCTACAAAAACACTTCTTCAGGATTTTTGCGTCAATCATGATGCTCATGCTGCTCTCACTGTTCCTGTACCTGGAAGTACTGGACAATGAAGCAAAAATAGCGGAAGCGGCTGAACGAAGATACCAGTCTTACCTGCTCGCTGACGAGTTACGGCAAAGCTCCGATGACCTGACCCGCATGGCCAGGACCTATACGGTGACAGGCAATCCGGTATTCAAGGAGTATTTCGACAGGATACTGGCCATAAGGGGCGGAGACGCGCCGCGCCCCGCGGATTATCATAATATCTACTGGGACTTCGTTTCTGCCACAGGTGTGCCGCCGCGTGTGAACACACTGCCCAGGGCGCTGAAGGACCTGATGAGGGATGCCGAGTTTACGGAAACTGAATTTGCGTTGTTACAGGAAACTGAAAACGAATCCAACGAACTCGTCAACCTGGAAAACCGGGCCATGAACGCCATGGTCGGTATTTTTGAGGACGCTGCCGGACGTCACACCAGGGGGGCGCCCGACCAGGAACTGGCCCGGGACCTGCTGCACGGTGAGCAATACCACTTGGCCAAGGAAAAGATCATGAATCCGCTGGACAAGTTTTTTGAGACCCTGGATCACAGAACCTCGGGACAAATTGCAGTATTCCGTGACAAGCAAAGGCGCCTGAATTCAGTATTGATAGTTACCCTCGGCCTTTCCGCCGGTCTTACCCTGATCTCCCTGTTACTCGGCGCGTTGTCTATAAAAAAGAAAGAAGCGCGTGGCGGCAAGTCAAGACTGGCGCAACGACTGGCAGCCAGTGGTTACAGTTCTGCCGAAGCCGGCGCAAAAGGTTCCGCACGTGACGCGCTGGTCAAGCGGTTGACCAGCAAGGCTGAGCCATCCGGAGATAAGGACGAAATAACCCCTGACACCCCGTCCTTCCAGTTTTTCCTCAGGACTTTCTGGCAAAACTGGCCGCTCATAGGCGCAGCCGTTGTCGTGACTTTCATGACCCTGGGACTTTCCTGGTGGTTCCTGAGCGAGAACAGGAGCCAGTCTTATACCCAGGTCAGGGATGAGTTGAAGTTTACCCTGGACGCCACCCACAGCGCGGTAGTGGACTGGTTGCACCAGACCAGCCAGGATGCGACCCACTTCGCGCAAGCAGTCAGCCGTCATGCCTCCTATGAATCTTTGCAATCATTGAAAGGCTCCCCGAATCATCCACAGCATAAGCAGCTGGCGACTGCCGCTTTTCCGGGAGCCGGGAAACTCGACCACGGCGCCGGCACGCAGGGACCAGGGCAATTTGCCGCGTCGTCGGGCGTTGCCGCCATTGATACGTTTGAAGACTACCTGATTGTTGATCTCGACGGCATCACTCTCTCCAGTAACCGGGCAGAACACATCGGTAAATTCTTTGAGTTGCCCGCGGACGTCATGGAGCGTCTCCTTACCCAGGAGAGCATCATTGTTTTCCCCGGTCAGGTAGCAAATAGTGAGTTGGTGTCGCGAAATATTATTTTCGGGGCGTTGATGAATGACGGCAAAGGAGCAGTCTTTATTCTGGCTTCCCCACGCCGGATGCTGGCCAAGGTCCTGCGAAGAGGTTATTCCGGCAATTACGGTGAGGTTTACCTTGTTGACGCCGAAGGCCGCTTCATCAGCGAACCCCGGTGGAAAGAACAAGCGCTGGACGAGGGCTGGACCGGGACAGACGATCAAACCATCGTGGGAACGTATGCCAGCCGGCTGGGAAAGGCGGTTGCGCCTGAGGACATGCCCCTCTCCGTCCGGCACGTAATCGCCGGCGAAATTGGCGGGGAACTGAATGAATACGACAATTACCTGGGCCAAAAGGTAGTCGGATACTGGAATTGGAACAATACATATGGCTTCGGCATTATTAATGAGTTTAAAAGTGAAGAGGCATTTGCAACATTCAGAGCCTTCACCCGGCAGACGATGGCAGGCAGCCTTTTCACGGTAGTATTGATCATGACGTTGACGCTGATGTTCATCTGGAGCCGGAACAAGGTCACCCGGACCAATGAAAAACTGTCGAACGCATTCAAGGTGATCAAGTCACATAATGACAAGCTTGCCCAGGACCTCAGGATTGGCCAGAAAGTGCAGATGGACATGCTGCCGGATCCTATCAAGGGCGAGGGTTTTACCCTGGAAGCCTTCCTGAAGCCGGCGCAGAGCGTTTCAGGAGACTTTTATGACTTTTCAATGATCCAGGACGGAAAAGTGTATTTCTGCGTGGGAGACGTATCCGGAAAAGGCATACCAGCATCCCTGTTCATGTCGATGTCCAAGGCGCTGCTCAGCAAGGTCCTGGACCAGACCGACCAGACAAAAGAGATCATCACCCGGGTCAATAATGAATTATCCCTGAACAATGACAGCAATATGTTTGTAACACTGGTCGTCGGGGTGATGGACTTGAATACCGGGCAGTTGCTGATAACCAATGCGGGGCACAACCTGCCTTACATCAAGAAACACACCGGTGAGGTGATATGTCTTGAAGAGATCCAGGGACCCCTGGTGGGCACCTTTGAAGATATTGAATTCAAACAGCAATCCATTGAAATGGACAAGGGCGATATGGTGCTGTTCTATACCGATGGCGTGACCGAGGCCCAGAACATACGGGATGAGTTCTATGATGATGACCGGTTAAAGGATTTGCTGGAAAAAAATGAGTTTGGCACCGCTGAGGCCATGACAAACTCGGTTTTCAGAAGCGTTCTCAGGTTTATAGGACGGGCTGACCAGTTCGACGACATCACTATCCTGTCCTTCCAATACACCGGGCTGTAACGACCGGAAAACCGGGATAAGATTCCGATCAGGTTTTGGATTTTATGATGACAACTATGTTTCCGTCCTGTGAACCATAGTATTCTACCTTGTCATTGAGGCTTTTTACCAGGTGGATGCCCAGCCCCCCCTGCTTCTCCTGTTGTGCTTCTGTCTCAGTTATCGACCCGGGTTCCGGTTTCGGCTCAGCCGCAGCTTCCGGTTCCGGGTCTTTCCCGCCCAGTCGCGGCGCCGGAGCGTCCCTGAACAAATCAAAAGGAGGCGCTTTGTCCTGCAAGCTGATCCTGAGGTCAGGCCCGGTGTCTTCAGCTTCTACCCTGACAGAGCCTTCTTCATCTTCCTTGTAACCATGGGTAAAGGAATTTACAACCAGTTCTTCCAGGGAGAGTTCCAGTTCAAATATCTTGTTTTCATCCAGGTCCATTTCTTCACAGTATGCCCTGAATTCCTCTGAAAATTCGGAAAGGTCGGACAGATCGTTTAACACCCATTTGATGGTTTCTTCTTCTTTTCTCATAAATCAGCCCCTTACTTGAGAGGATATAATGCCCTGTCGATATTCAGTGGTGCTCTAGTGTATATTTTAATCAATTTTGTATATTCTTTCAAGTTGTTGTAAAATGCTGGACAGATAAATTTAAAAGTTTATACTGTGCTGGTTGAAGCAAGGCCGGCAACCAACAGAGAAAGAGAAAAATAATGAGCGATATTGAAACAGTAAATCAGGACGGTATTGTTATCCTTAACCTCAAGGGGCGGGTTGACGCAACCAATTCAGGACAGGTCCATGACAAGGTCATGGAGGAAATCAAAAACGGTTGCAACAAGATGATCATTAATTTTTCAGATGTAAACTACATCTCCAGCGCCGGATTGCGGGTCCTGATATTTGCCACGAAGAGCTTTGCCAAGAATTCCGGATCGTTTGCAGTGTGTTCCCTGAGTGAAAACATCATGAAGATATTCGAAATAAGCGGCCTGGTGAACCTGTTCACCATTCATGATGACCTTGAGACAGGGATCAATTCAATGAGGGGTTGACTAGGGAAGCCCCGCCTTCCCTGACGTTACGCGCCACGTTCGTCATTCCGCTGCTTCTGCCGGAGCTTGTATACCGGAGGCGCGCCGTCTGCGGCCGTCTGGTACTTGACGCTGAAGTCCGACAATCCTTTCAGTGCATCCTCCGCATTCTTGTCCTCCCGGACCTGGTATGAATCGATGCCGCAACGCTGCATAAAAAATAACTGATCCCTGAGCACTTCCCCCAGCGCGCGTATTTCCCCGCGGTAGCCGAACCGGTCGCGCAACAGCCGGGCGTGGGAATAACTCCGCCCGTCGGTAAATTTGGGAAACTCCAGGGCGACCAGTTCAAACTGGTCCAGCGAAGCGGAGAAATCATCGAGGCTGTCATCTCCATTCAGGCAAACGGCAATCCTGCCATTATGCCGGGACAACAGTTCCCTGTTATTGCGCCAATAGTCCAAGGGCACGATCAGATCTCCTTCAGGTAACGGTTGCCCGGGGTCCGGTTCTGCAATCCTTTGCCAGCCGTCTTCCAGGACCCTGCCGTTCTTAATAACCCGCAACCGCCTTCATCCTGGTTGAATCTTCCGATCCCGGCGCATAAACCCGGTCCTTGAACGGGTCCAGGCCCACGCGCAGGTAGGTTTCCAGGAACTGCTCTTCTCCCTCCCGCTGTTCCAGGTATACCTGCAATACCCTGTCTATGGTCTCTGCTACTTCCTCCTTTGCGACGGCAGGACCCAAACGGTCTCCGAGTCGTGCGTTGTTCCCGGCAGAACCGCCCAGCGTCAGTTGATAAAACTCCTTGCCTTTCTTGTCAACACCCAGAATCCCGATGTGTCCTACATGATGATGACCGCAGGCATTCATGCAACCGGACATCTTGATCTGGAAATCACCGATATCATGCAGGTAATCCAGTTCGTTAAACCTTTCATTGATTTGCCCCGCTATATCGATGGAGCCTGCATTAGCTAGGTTGCAGAAGTCCAGCCCGGGACAGCAGATCATGTCCGTCAGCAGGCCGATATTGGGTGTTGCAAGCCGCTCCTTTCTTAAAGCATTCCAGAGTGGATACAGGTCTCCCTGTCTGACATGAGGCAGGAGCAGGTTCTGGTCATGAGTCACGCGTATTTCCGAGTGGCTGTATTTATCAGCGAGGGTCGCGATAAAATTCATTTGTGCGCCGGTAGCGTCTCCAGGGGCAACACCCGGATGCTTGAGCGAGAGGTAAACGGCGCGGTAACCCGGCGCCTTGTGGGCTTTCACATTACGCTGCACCCAAAGTTTGAAGTCTTTTTGCAATACCAGGCGTCTTTCGAACGTTGCATCATCCGCAGCGTTTTTATCAAACTCCGGCTCGGTGAAGAAACCCTGGACCCGGTCGATCTCTGCCTGGTCCAGCAACAGGGCCGAATCCCTGATTCGGCGCCATTCAGTTTCAACCATATCGGTAAATTTTTCCGGACCGACTGCATTGACCAGGATCTTTATCCTGGCTTTATGCATGTTGTCGCGCCGGCCCAACTGGTTGTAAACACGCAGGATGGCTTCCAGGTAAGACAGCAGGTGTTGTTTCTCAAGGTAATCCCGAATACATATGCCCAGGTACGGCGTGCGCCCCAGGCCCCCGCCTACCAGTATTTTGCAGCCTGTTTCGCCCTCTTCATTCCTGACCAGGTAAATGCCGATATCATGTATCTGCACCGCGGCACGATCACTCTCCGATCCCGATACGGCGATCTTGAACTTGCGCGGGAGGAATGAAAACTCAGGATGAAAAGTGGACCATTGGCGAATGATTTCACAATAGGGACGCGGGTCCTCCAGTTCATCCCCGGCGATGCCGGCAAAATGATCGGAGGTGATATTGCGTATGCAGTTGCCGCTCGTCTGGATCGCATGCATTTGCACACTTGCAAGATCCGCCAGGATATCGGGCACGGTTTCCAGCCTGGGCCAGTTAAACTGGATATTCTGCCTGGTGCTGAAGTGGCCGTAGCCTTTATCGTACTTATCCGCAATATGCGCCAGCATGCGCAACTGGGTCGAAGACAACAGTCCGTACGGAATTGACACACGCAGCATCGGTGCATGCCTCTGGATGTACAGACCGTTCATCAGGCGTAGCGGGCGATACTCATCTTCGCTGAGTTCTCCTGCGAGGTAACGCCGGGTCTGGTCGCGAAACTGGGCTACCCGTTCATCTACGATCCGCTGATCATATTCGTCATATTGGTACATAACGACTGTAAACTGCTCTCCAAATCCAACAGGGAGCGAAGAATAGCAGTTAAGTCTTATGCAGAAAAGTGCTTAATTAGACTATCTATATGACAAATAGATATAAAAAGGCTTAATCCTCTTCTTCCTTCGGCTTGTATGCCGCTATCAGTTCTTTTTGCGTTTTTGCCGGTACCGGATCATAGTGGCTGAAGCTGAGGGAATAGGAGCCCACTCCTCCAGTCATGGATTTCAGTTGTGACTGGTAATTGTCCAGTTCACCCAACGGCACGCTGGCGGTAATTGTCGACATCCCTCCGGCCAGGGCGAGAGTGTTACTTATGCGTCCACGCTTGCCGGATATATCTGCGTTTATGTCACCCATGGCGCCGCTGGGCGCAGTCACATTGATATCCACGATTGGTTCAAGAACGACCGGCCTGGCCTTGTGAAACGCATCCAGGAAGGCCTTCTTGCCGGCTGCAATAAACGCCACCTCCTTGGAATCAACGGGATGGTGTTTCCCGTCATACACCGTCACCCTGATGTCCTGCATGGGATTGCCGGACAGGGCGCCGCTGCCCAGCGCCTGTTTGATGCCTTTCTCCACGGCGGGAATCAAGGGTTTTGGTATCACCCCGCCTACAACGGCATCGACGAACTCAAAGCCGCTCCCCCTGGACATGGGTTCGATTCTCAGGAAGACCTCGCCGAACTGCCCTGCCCCTCCAGTCTGTTTCTTGTGCCGGTGATGTCCTTCAGCATTGGCGGTAACGGTTTCCTTGTAAGCAATTTTCGGTGGTCTGGTACTCACTTCCACGTTGTGGCGATCCTTCAGTTTCTCCAGCATGATACGCAGGTGAAACTCACCCAGTCCGCGGATCACCGTTTCATTGGTAGTCGCATTATGTTCCACCAGGAAGCTCTGGTCTTCGGCCTCGAGTTTATGCAAGGCGTCCGATATCTTCTGTTCATCCCCCCTGCTCTTCGCCTGAATGGCCAGGCCGTACATAGGCGCCGGAATATCGATGGATTGCAGGTAAACCTGGTCTTCATCGTGGGAATCATGCAACAGCGCGTTAAAATGGATCTCATCGATTTTCGCTACGCCGCAGATGTCTCCCGGCACGCCCCGGTTGATTTCATTATGCTCCTTGCCCTGCACCTTCAACAAGTGCCCCACCTTGAACGGCTTGCGAGCATCGCCGATATACAACTGGCTGTCTTTGGTCACCGTTCCCTGGTGTATCCTGAACACTCCGAGTTTGCCGACAAACGGGTCGATGTTTACTTTGAATACATGAGCGATCACGTGTCCGCCGGGGTCCGGCCTGATTTCGATCTGTTCAGCCGCGTCACCTTCACCACGGAGGACGGGAGGTGGATTGCCCTCGCCGGGATTCGGCATCAATCTTGCCAGAATTTGCAGTAATTGCGGCACCCCTGCGCCTGTTTCCGCAGAAACAAAGCATACCGGAATGAAATGGCCCTCGCGCAGAGCCTGTTCAAAAGGTTCGTGAAGCTGTTCCGGCTTGACGTCTTCCCCTTGCTCCAGGTACTGTTCCATGAGTTCCTCATCGAGTTCAACAACCTGGTCGACGATATTGACGTGAGCCTCTGCGACGGACAGAAAGTCCGTTTCCCTGCCTTCAGACTGAAAAAAACAGTCCACGACTTCGGTTCCGCTTGCCGCCGGTAAATTCAAGGGCAGACATTCGCTTCCGTAGACTTCCCTGAGTTGTTGCAGCACGGTTTCAAGATCTACACCATCGGCATCAATCTTGTTCACAATCAACAGGCGGTCCAGTCCTCGTTCTCCGGCTGCTTCCATGAGCCTGCCGGTTACCATTTCAACGCCGGCCTGAGCATTTACAACAACAGCGCAGGTTTCCACGGCGGGCAAAACGGATAATGCACGGCCGATAAAGTCAGGGTATCCCGGCGTATCGATGAGATTAACGTGGCTGCCCTGGTAATCCAGGCTGGCAATCGCGCTGTCCAGCGAATGTTGGTGAGTTTTCTCCTGCGGGTCAAAATCGCATACGGTCGTTCCCCGCGCCACCGATCCTTTCTGATTGATCGCGCCGGCGCCCTGCAGCAAGGCTTCCACCAGCGTGGTCTTGCCCGAACCGCTATGGCCGGTAATTGCAATATTGCGAATGTTTTCAGTTGCATAGGACACCGATGATACCTCCTCGATCTTGTTATTGTTCCCCTGAAGCTATGGGATGATAGCATACATCATTTTTTTCAATCCGGCAGGTGGGGCCGGCCCAGGTATTCATGGGATTGCATTTCGGTAAGTCTGCTTGCGGTGCGCCTGTATTCCCGGGCCAGGCGCCTGCCGATGTAAAGCTCCTGTGCTGCGACCATCGCCGACACAATCAATTTGACGTTGCGGTCATAAAATTCATCCACCATGGTAATAAAACGTCTTGCCCTGTCATTGTCCGTATCATCCATTTGCGGGATGCCTTCCACGAATACCGTTTGAAACTGCCGGGCTATTTCAATGTAATCGGCAACGCCGCGGGGACCGTCACATAGCTCGATGAAATCAAACCAGACTACGCCGGAAGCGAGTCGTTTTACTTTCAGTTCACGGCCCTCCAATTCAACGGTAGTATTCGCTTCGGCGGTTTCCGAAGCGATTTTTGCAAAACTCTCAGTCAGACGTCGCCGGCTATCGGCGTCCAGGGGATGGTGGTAGGTCCTGGCCTGGTCCAGGTAACGCAGGCGATAATCGATACCGGTATCAAGATTGATCACGCTGGTATGCTGTTTAATCACTTCAATTGCCGGGAGAAACCGTTCCCGTTGCAAACCACCCCAATAGAGCCTGTCGGGATGTTCGTTGGAGGTTGCGACCAGGGTTACCCCGCGCCTGAATAACTCGCTCAGCAGGCCGCTCAGCAGCATCGCATCGGTAATGTCTGAGACGTGAAACTCGTCGAAACAGATTACGGTGGTATTCCTGGCAAGCTTGTCCGCGACCAGCCTGAGCGGCGCCTCCACGTTGGAGAGTTGTTTCAATTCTGCGTGCACCCACTGCATGTAGCGGTGAAAATGCACACGCAACTTGTGCTCAAAAGGAAGACAGTCGTATAACATATCCACAACATACGTCTTGCCGCTACCGACACTGCCCCAGAGATATAAACCCGGGACCTGTCTGTTCCGGGTTGAAGATAGCCGCGTGAATAAACGCCTGATGCGGTTGCCCGATCCTGCGGCGGCCAGATCATCGTATAATGACTGAACCTGCTTAATGACAACAGCCTGAGCCGGATCAGGTATGATCCTGCCCTTGTCAATATCGGACTGGTAGCGTTGTACTGGAGTCATGCTCAATTATGTTACTCGGTATCGCTGGTTTTATTTTACTGCTGGTGTTGATCCTGGGTCCTCACCTGTGGACAAAATACGTTTTCAAGCGCTATGACGCCATTGTGGACGAATTGCCCGGAACCGGTGGAGAACTGGCTCACCACTTGGTTGAACGTTTGAGGCTGACCGGCTGCAAGGTCGAGGCGCTGGAGCGCGGCGGTGATCACTACGACCCGGAAAACAGGGCCGTGTGCCTGTCTCCCGGTGTATATGAGCGTAAGTCCCTGACCTCGGTTGTGATTGCCGCACACGAAGTCGGCCATGCCCTGCAGCACCAGTTCGGCTTCAAACCTCTTTACCTGCGCTGGAAACTGGCCAAGTATATCGCGTATACCGAAAAAACGGCATCGATCATACTGGTCAGCTTCCCGTTTGTAACCATCCTGATAAAGTCGCCCCTGGTCGGTGTCCTGATGCTTGGTTCCGGTATCCTGATACTGGTGCTGCCGGTTGTATTTCACCTCGTGACATTGCCCGTCGAGTGGGACGCAAGTTTCAAGCGCGCCCTGCCGCTGTTGATTGAAGGTAATTATCTGCCGCGCAGCGCAGAACCCATCGCGCGCCGGATTCTCACAGCTGCCGCGCTCACCTATGTTTCCGCCTCTCTCTCCAGCCTGCTGAATTTCTATCGCTGGATCGCATTTTTACGGCGTTGACGGAGCGATGCATGGGACATTTTTACCTGCCGCATAATATAATTGGAACCCGATGTCGGGCGAATACCGATAACAGGAGGAAATAAGTGACTACATTCGTATTGATTCACGGCGCATTTTCCGGCGGTTGGAGCTGGGACCCGGTACGTGAGCCCTTAACGATGGCCGGGCATGAAGTCATTACGCCCGATCTGCCCAGCCAGGGAAATGATCAAACTCCTTTATCGGAAATCACCCTGGGCAGTTATTGCGACCGGGTCGTCGAAGTCCTTGACCGGTGCCGGGAGCCAGTGGTGCTGGCGGGCCACAGTCTCGGGGGCATATCGATATCCCAGGCGGCCGAGTACCGGCCCGACCGGGTCAAGGTGCTGGTCTATGTCGCGGCGTTTCTGCTCCCGGACGGGAGTTCTCCCAAACAATTCTGGGGCAACCAGCCTGTGCATTCACCGGTCATCAGCCATTGCGACGTTTCCGAGGACGGCGTGGTTACCTTCAGGAAAGAGCATGTCGCCGACATTATTTACAACACCTCGCCACCGGCAGCCGTGGAGAAAGCCGTAAGATTGCAACGCCCCATGGCGCGCAAGCCCCTGGGCACGCCGTTGCGCCTGAGCGAGGAGAATTTCGGCCGGGTGCCCCGGGTTTATTTCGAGGCCTTGGAAGACAAGGCCATACCCATCGAATACCAGCGTCTGATGATGCAGGCCATGCCTTGTTACAAGGTCGTTACCTTCGCCGCGGATCATGCGCCCATGGCGTCCGCCACGGATCAGTTCGTCAGGGAACTGCTGGCGCTTGGATAAATCCCATGCCCGGTAATAAGCCATCGCCCTGGCAGGACTATCTCGACGCAGGCCTGGGCTTTCGCAACCACTGGTATCCCGCGTTTTTCAGCCATGAGCTTGAGGAAGCGGACGCCAGTGCCGACAACGGCGAACCCGTGGAGCATTTCCGCTGCGAAGTCATCCTGGGGGAACGGATCCTGTTTCGCCGGATTAACGGACAGGTATATGCGATACACGATCAGTGCCTCCACAAGGGGGTGCCGCTGTCGAAAAAGCCGGAGTGTTATACGCGGGAGACGCTCACCTGCTGGTATCACGGTTTCACTTACGACCTGAAATCCGGCGAACTCATCAATATCATCACCGACCCGCAGAGTTCACTTATCGGCAGACACAGGATCAGGACTTACCCGGTTGAGGAAGCCCAGGGGCTGGTATTCGTATTCATCGGCGACCGGGAACCATCAGCGCTTGAAACCGACGTTCCTCCCGGATTCCTGGATGAAGACCTGGTGATGTACCCTGAAGGTTGGGACAGGGAAGTGAACTGTAACTGGCGCCTGGGCGCAGAAAACGGTTTCGACCCGGCCCATGCCTATATGCACCGGAATTCTGCGCTGGTACGCGGTTTCAAGGTGCCGACGGTACTGGGCGATACCGGCCTGGGTGAGGACCATGGCATGGAGGTGATCAACGGGGAACGGGAAAACAACGGTCCCTGCGGCGTGAGACTGATACGCGGCGCCGGCACGCCCCTGTGGCAGGTGGACGTAGCGTCAGGCAGAACCATCTCCGCTCAATACCTGCCCGATGAGCCGGGAGTAATGCAGGGTATGGTCCCGGAAGTCGGAATCTGGATGCCGGGTGTGTTGCGCGTGGATCCCTTCCCCGCGCCCCATATCGTTCATTTCGAATGGTACGTGCCGGTCACGGAGAGGACCCACAGGTACATGATCGGTTGGGGTTCAAAAGTCAGGACCGAACAGGAGAAAAAGGGCTTTTTTGACGAGATGAAATATCTCTGGCGCGATTTCGTCCCGCAAAAATTCAACAACGAGGACATGTTCGCGCGCGAGGCCATGGATGAGTTCTATTCCGCCGAGGACGGCTGGCACAGGGAGCGCCTGTTTGGGCCTGACGTGCTGATCACCGCCTGGCGCATACTCTGCTCCAACACCAACAGGGGGATACAGGAACTGCCCTACGGCGCCCAAAGTGCTACGGTTAAGAGATATCCGGGGTCAGAGTAACCAGTGCGTGGTCGTCTGGTTCAATCTTAACCGGCCGTACACCTCCTTGATAATCTCATCGTGCATCGCCTCGTGCATGGACATTGCATTGATATCACGATAGTAGCGCTGCATCAGGCTGCGTTCATGCAGGGAAGACCCGCCGGAGTCCTGGAACAGGATATTGGCCACTTCCCGGGCCTGGTGCATGGCATGCACCCCGTATAACCTGATACGTGCGCGCTGTTCCGTGCTTAAGATCCTGGTGTAATCGGCGGCAGCCTCATAACACAGGTCCATGGCATGGTCCGTCATCAGCCTGGCCGCTTCAAGCTTGGCCGTGGCTTCAGCGAGAATATGGTGGGTTGAGGACAGTTGTATTTTGAGAATGTCATCGGTATAAACCATCGGCCTGGCGGAGCGGGTACGCAGCAGGTCTTCGTAGAATTCCAGCGCGCCGGTAGCGGCGCCCATCGTAGTACCGGCGCTTAACGAAATCACCAGTAACGGTGCAAACGGCGCCCGGTATAGCAACGGTCGTGCGGTACCGTACTTGTGCGCCAGGGCGGTTTCCGCTTTCAGCATCCTGTGTCCGGGAACGAAGTATTCATCCTGTTTCAGAGACACGCTGTTGCTCCCCGTGGCCCTGAGGCCGGTCACATACCAGTCGTCCTTGATCTCTATATCTTCCGGGGGTACCAGGAAAAACGCCTTGTCATGCCCGGGCGGCATCCCGTCCAGTTGCGCGCCGAGCAGGAACCAGTTTGCATTGTGGCAACCTGATCCAAAAGGCCAGACGCTGTTTTTCAGCACATAGCCGCCGTCTGTCCTGGTTGCGCTGGTACGATCAGGCAGAATGCCGCTGATACCGGCGTTCGGGTCGGCCCCGAACACCTCTTCCTGCGCCTGTTCGGGAAACAATGCAGTCACGAAGGTGTGACAGGACATGACACTGTAAACCCAGCTTGATGAAGGACACCCCTTGGCAATTTCCGCGGCAATACGCCAGAAATAGCGGGGATGCAGTTCATAGCCGCCGAATCGTGCCGGCGTATAGGCACGGAACAAATCGGCTTGTTTCATGGCACGGAATGACTCCGCATGGACGCGTCGCCGTTCCTCCGCCTCGGGGGCGCGTTCGCGTAATCCAGACGCCACGGCCTTGGCCCGATCAACCAGGGTTGATGCCAACTCCCGTTGATCATTCAAGGCAGTATTCATACTGCCGGCTCAGAGACTTTTGTGGCTGCCGTCACACAGGTGCGAATTACCACTGCGTTTACAACCGCATAACCACATGGTTTCCGTTTCTTTCACCTCAAACCGCACCGGTGTAAAGTCGCTGCCGGCATGGGAGCCGTCACAAAAAGGCTGGTTGGCGGAAGCGCCGCACTTGCACCAGAAATACACGCCGGCCTCGAGCTCTATCCCGTAAGGATACTTTTGCGGGCATTGCGGTTCGCTCATCATTCTTCCCCCTGTGTGTTGATAGTGACGCAAAATAATCTCATATCAATATGATTTCAGCAACTTGAATAAAACTCTACGCGCTGGCGCCTTC
>JAPPLI010000167.1 GCA_028819495.1 Gammaproteobacteria bacterium
CGTGCCTGTCCGAATGGGGGAGGGCGGTGAAATACTCCTGGATGCCCGGTGTTTTTAGGATCGGAGTTGCCTGACTACAGGTTTTAACCTGTCCCCACATTTGCATAACAATCAAAACATGAAATCGGAATTATCCAGGTTGGCGCTGTTGAAATCCGACAGGATGATGCTGGTCAGGTAGTCAGCGCCTTCCAATTCTATCCGCACGTTACTCCCGTAACTCACAATATCAAGGTCGTCCACACTGCTGAGGCCGGAAAATTCCCTGAGGTCGATCACGTCCTCGCCATCGGCAAAATCCCGTATGACGCCGCCGCCGAGGTCGCTCGGGAAAAACCGGAAGGTGTCTTCGTCGGGGCCGCCGTACAAGATATCCATATCGTGACCGTCAGCAACCAGCACGTCCCGCCCCGGGCCGCCTCTCAGCACGTCGCTGCCGGCGCCGCCATACAGCTCGTCGGCGCCCCGGCCGCCGAAGATCTGGTCGTCGCCGTTGCCGCCGTACATCATATCGTCACCGCCCGCCGGCCCGCCGTACAAGGTGTCGTCGCCATCTTCCCCTCTCAGGATATTATTCCGGCCATCCCCGGCCAGCGTGTCGTTGTATCGGCTGCCGATGAGATGCTCAATACCGGTCAGTGTATCGCCCTCGGCGTCGCCGAACCTCACGGCGTTGGCATCGTGCAAGCGCACCAGCACGCCGCGCGGGGAGTCCTGGTAAGACGCATAATCCCCACCGAGGCCGCCATCCAGTGCGTCAGCGCCGGGGCCGCCGGAGAGCGTGTCACGGCCGTACGAGCCCCAAAGCTCGTCGCTGCCAGCGCCGCCGAAAAGCGTGTCAGCGCCATCCGAGCCCCAAAGCTCGTCGCCGCCAGCGCCGCCGAAAAGCATGTCATCACCGTCCCTGCCCCGAAGAATGTTGTCGTTGTCATCACCTGTCAGGCGGTCTCCATGGGCCGACCCCCACAGGGATTCGATGTTCCTCAACCTGTCACCCTCGGCATCGCCTCCGGCGCCGCGCACATAGCCGTCGGCGTCCGGCGTCGCCGAGAGATCTATCGTGACTCCTGCCGGAGACATAAAATAGGAAGCTTCATCCTCGCCGCTACCGCCGTCCATCCTGTCCGCGCCGGGGCCGCCGGTAAGCCAATCGTTACCCCCAAGACCATTTATCGTATCAGCGCCTTCCGTGCCGTTAAGTCTGTCGTGAGCGCTGGTTCCTGTCAGCCTTGTTACCACGAAAATGTCGCCGATTAAATCCAGTTCCAGCGGTGGCCCGGAGTAAGAATTAAGGTCGATGGTAACGGTGCTGCCGTCGTCAAAGCGGACGAAAACCCTGCCATCGTCCAAACCGGGAATCGCCAGTCCGTAGTCTTCCCAGTCAGCATTTGTCAGACTCTCCATGGCAGTATCTTCTCCCCGGCGGAGTGAGGTCTCCAGGTGGACTAACTGCAGACCATTCAGTTCAATCCTGTCCTGACCCAGGCTGAAATCCAGAATCCGGTCGGAACCGCTGCCGGAGCCGAACACGAAAGCGTCTCTCCCCGTTCCGCCCCTGAGAGTGTCATCGCCCGGACCGCCGGTAATACGGTCATCGCCTCCCAATCCGTTTATCGTGTCGTTGCCGGGGCCGCCGTTTATGGTATCGGCCCCCGCGGTACCGCTGAGAGTATCGTTGCCATTGGTGCCGGTTATGTCCGCCATAAGCTGTCTCCCAATCGGAGGGGCTAAAACATGAAATCGGAATTATCCAGGTTGGCGCTGTTGAAATCCGACAGGATGATGGTGGTCAGGTAATCAGCGCCCTCCAATTCTATCCGCACGTTACTCCCGTAACTTACAATATCAAGATCGTCCACGCTGCTGAGGCCGGAAAATTCCCTGAGGTCGATCACGTCCTCGCCGTCGGCAAAATCCCTTATGACGCCGCCGCCGAGGTCGCTCGGGAAAAACCGGAAGGTGTCATTATCGGGGCCGCCGTACAAGATATCCATATCGTGACCGTCAGCAACCAGCACGTCCCGCCCCGGGCCGCCTCTCAGCACGTCGCTGCCGGCGCCGCCATACAGCTCGTCGGCGCCCCGGCCGCCGAAGATCTGGTCGTCGCCGTTGCCGCCGTACATCATATCGTCACCGCCCGCCGGCCCGCCGTACAAGGTGTCGTTGCCATCTTCCCCTCTCAGGATATTATCCCCGCCGTCCCCGGCCAGCGTGTCGTTGTACTGGCTGCCGATGAGATGCTCGATGCCGGTCAGCGTATCGCCCTCGGCGTCGCCGTACCTGACTGCCCTCGCATCGTGCAAGCGCACCAGCACGCCGCGGGGGGAGTCCTGGTAGGACGCATAATCCCCGCCCGCTCCACCGTCCAGCACGTCCGCGCCGGGACCGCCGTTCAACTCGTCGTCGCCAGCGCCGCCGCGCAGGGTGTCATCGCCGGCAAGTCCCTCCAGGATGTCATTGCCGCTGACCCCGTCCAGGATATCAGCGCCGGCGCCGCCGGTAAGGGTATCGGCGCCCGAGGTGCCGGAGACCGGAGTGGCGCCGGATGTGTCATCATCGACGCCGGGCATTGTTACATCGGGGGGCGCCTGAATTTGAATCGTTTCTGTCACAGGTTGCCCGCCAGGCAGAGTAAAGCGGACGGTAATTTGAGTTGCCGACTGATACTCGAGATCAACCGAAAGCCGGTCGCCGTCATCGTAGTACAATTCGAGTCTCGCCGAATCAGTCCCGGTGTGTTCGTAAGTATAGCCGCCGGTAAACGTTGTTGTTCCCTGGGTATCGCTGAAACGGGTGGCAGAGGTGAATTCAAACGTGGATTGCAGCACAGAGATTTTCTGCCCGTCCACCACCTGGTAAAATACATCCTGACCAGCCGGAGCAAAACCACCTGATGATTGAGGGGGCGTAATCACGTCAGGTCGTGACGGTAATTCCAGGTCCAGCGTGGTGCTGGTCCCGTCAGCCTGATAAAAGAAGGCGCTGACCCGGGTAGCCGACGAGTAGTTGAGGTCAACCGAAAACCGGTCGCCGTCATCGTAATACAATTCAAGTCTCGCCGAGTCAGCCCCGGTTCTCTCGTAGGTATAGCCGCCGGGATACACTGTTGCTCCCTCAGTTTCGCTGAAACGGGTGGCAGAAGTGAATTGCAAAGTGGAGATCGGTGTCTGGATGCGTCCTCCGGACACCGTCTGGTAAAATGCATGCTGGTTGGCCGGAGCCCAACCGTTTGACGCGCTGGAAAGCAATTTATTCATGGTCATCATCCCCTCTCTTGTAAACGTCCGGTAAAAATATACCCCCCCCGGTATTTTCAAGCGGTTTCCGCTGGCTTCGGCCAGGTGGTGGGGTCGGGCTCTGCGAAGGCAGGGGCCGGACTATTTGTATTGTTTTTCAGAGTCTGGCCCCGTATTCCGGCCTTCAGTAACTGCGCCGGTATTGCATCAGCAGTGCAATATCCTGCTGCCCGCGCACGTGGCCGGCGTCACGCGAAAATAAAGCCGCCAGGTGGGCCTGCCCGCCTCTCCAGGGACGGGTATAAGTCATTTCGATATCGAGCTGGCGGCCGGAGGGAGACAGTTCCAGTAAGGTCTGCTCAACAAGGACCCGCCGGTCCCGGGTGCGGCCGGATACCCAGTTGAAGCGTGCGTCCCCCGCCTCGACCCGCAACGGCTGTGACAGCCTCAGCGCCAGCCGGTCCCGGACGTGGCCGACGTTTTCACCGATGATGCCGAAGGCAAAGGCGCTGCTCCGGAGCGAGGACAGCTCATGCAACATGCCCCGGTTCTCCATCCGCACCCGGCTCAGTCCCGCATGAGCGCTGCCGAACGCCGCCCAGCGCTCATTGAACCGATGGTGCGCGGAAATGCCCAAAAACCCGGTATCCGCGCCCAGTTCGCCGAATGCGCCGCCGGGACGGCTGCCGGCCAGCCGACGCGGTTCGGTCAACCAGCCGGCCTGGAAGGCCATTCCGGTTTGCAAGCTGCTGCCGAACCGGTACTCGGCCAGCGTTCCCGTGGAATGGCTGGTATCGGGGTCGCGCCGTTCGCCGTATTGCGCGGCGCCGTGAAACGTCGCCATGTTGAGAGTGCCTTTGCCCACAGGCATGGACAGTCCCGCGACCGCGCCGTCGCGGGCGAAGCTGAGATACGGGTTGGCGAAGGCTGAATCGTCAGTGAATGTTCCGGGGGTGAGCACGCCGTGAGGCTGCCCGGCAGCGCGTTCCAAACCATACAGTCCAAAACGCCAGCCGGGATGGTTGCGTACACCGAAAAAGAACTCCCCGGCAGCAAAGCGGCGCACCAGGGACAGTGACCCCAGTTGCGGGCCGGCCGGAACCTGCCCCGGGAACAGCCGGGCATAGCCGCGTTCAACGCCGGGCCAATCGTGTCGGCCTGACTCGCGCCAGGCCGGGAAGGCGTTGAACTTTGCGACGCCATGATCCAGCCGGGCGCGCAGTTCATATTCCCCCGCATCCCAGCGCGCGCCGCGCGGGTCATTGCCCAGGGTCCGGAGACGATCCTCCAGGCGGTCCTGCACGGTGGCAGGTTGGATATACTCACCCAGCGTACGGAAGAACGGCGCATTCAAGGCATCAAAAGTGGCCACCTCGTAGGCGCCAAGTCCCCGCGCCAGCGCATCGCCGAAGGCCGGCGCCGCGGCCAGTGCGCTGAGTTCAACCGGGGCGGAAGGGCCGCTCAGGGACCGGCCCATGAGCAGCCTGGTCTCACCCACGGGACGGGTGGCGGCGTCCAGGTCCAGAAAACCCTGGCCGTATACGTCAACATCCGCATAGATACCTTCCTTATTGGCCGTCCGGAGCAAGCGCGTCACTATCTCATCGTTACCCAGTTGGTCGCGGTAGTGCTGGGCCAGCAGCGCGACACCGCCGCTGACGATGGGCGCGGCCGCGGAGGTGCCGGAGGCGCCGGCGTAACACTCTGCCGTGCCGGTCGGACAATAGTTGTTGGGTATCGGGCCGTTCACGTCCGTCCCCGGCGCCGCCAGGCAGTAATCCCCGGCAATGCCGCAACGGTTGGAAAAGCCGGCGATGTCACCGCCCGGGCCGGTGGCAACCACGGCCAGGGAGTGGCCGCGCAGTGCCGCAATGCGGGCGGCAATCCCCGGCATGACCTCCACCGAGGCGGCCTCTTCAACCGCGCCATCCGGGTGCAACTCGCCCTGGGCGTTGCCGGCGGCCCAGACGTAGATGGTGCGATCCGCAGCCGGCGTGTCCGCCTGCGCCATGACCTCGATCACCCGGGGCAACGCGGCGCGCAGGTCCGTTTCGGAATATTCCTCGATATTGCCGGGCAACCCGATGCTCAGGTTAAGCACGGTTACGTCGGCGGGGACACTCGCGATGAGGTCGGCCAGGCCCGGGTCGTAAACGCCAAGGCCGGCGGGCTCAACCGGTTCATAGAAGTCAGGAGGATCGCTCAGGGGAATGCCCACCGAGAACAGGTCGGCATCGAAGGCAACACCGTGCATGGCCAGGGAATCACCTGGTAATGCATCCATATCTTCGTCGCGGCGCGCCGCCATGATGCCGGCCACATAAGTCCCGTGGGACGGTCCGCTGTCCAGGCATGAACCGTCCACAGCACGCGTGTCGCAAGCGCTGAAGTCCGGGTCGTAGCCATCGGCATAAAACGACCCCGGGCGAATTTTCCCGGCCAGCGCGGGGTGGGATGCATCGACGCCGTCATCGATGATGCCGATGGTAATGCCTTCCCCGGTCGCGCCCCGTGCATACGCGTAATGCGCGTTGACCTGCTCCAGCGCGGGCTGGTTCTGAAACCCGGGATGCGCGGCAAACTCTTCCCGTAACTCGCTTTCCGACGGTCCCGGATCAGGCGCGGGCGTTTCCGGCTCAGTCGGCATCGACGGTTCCGGTTCAACCGGCGGCGCCGGCCTGACACCGCCGCTGTTGCCGCCGCCACCGCTGCAACCGGCCAGGAACAATACCAGTCCGGTCACAAGCGCCAGAGATTTTGTTGAATCTGTCATGAAAATCATGCCGGGCCCGGGTCGATAAATTTGCTCAATTGTCGATAGGGAATCAGCTTGTAGCGTTCTGTTTCACGGGTTTGGTCGCCATTATAGACTACGCTGCCCGTCAGGCAGCGTTCACCGGCCAGGTTTTGAAAATAGCGGATGCCTTTAAGATAGGAATCGTGCCAGGTTTGTGCGGATTTGATCTCGAACGGAACCAGTTCGCGACCCTGTTGCAGCAGCAAGTCCAGCTCATTGCCACGGCTGTCCCGGAAGAAAAACAACCTGGGGTCGACTCCACGATTAAGCAGTGTTTTCAATGCTTCGACCACCACCATGTTTTCGAACAGGTTTCCCTTCAACGGGTCGCGCCGCATCTGTGTTTCGGTTTCAATGCCCAGCAACCAGGCGGCCAGACCGGGTTCCACAAAATACAGCTTGGGCGCTTTGATGATACGTTTGCCGAAATTCTCGTAATAGGGCCGCAACCTTAAAATAACAAATGACGCCTCCAGCACGGACAGCCACTCTGCAATAGTGGCCGAGGATACCCCCACGTCATTGGCCAGGGAGGACTGGTTCAGCAGTTGACCCACCCTGCCGGCGCACAGGCGCACGAAATTTTCAAATTTCACAAAATCCTTCAACTGCACGAGCAAGCGCACGTCCCGTTCAATGTAGGTCTGAAAATAGCTGCGATAAAAGTCCGGCACGGGAATACTGTGAGCGTGCCGGCCCGGCATAAACCCGTTCAGGAGGTCCTGTTCCATACTGACTTTTGCCGACCCCAGCTCCTCAAAGCTGAGCGGCAGCAACGTCAACAGCGCCGCGCGACCCGCCAGGGATTGTGAAACCGCCTGGCTGAGTTCAAGCTGGTGGCTGCCGGTCAGGATGAATTGTCCGTTTTCAGCATCCTCGTCAACAATGGTTTGAATGTAAGACAGTATCTCCGGCACTCTCTGCGCCTCATCGATAATGACTTTGGAACGGTATTCGTTGAGAAATGCGCGCGGGTCGTCCCTGGCATAGACGCGCATATCAGGGTCTTCCAATGACACATAACGGTATTCCGGAAATGCCAGCTTACACAGCGTCGTCTTCCCCGCCTGACGCGGCCCGGTCAAACTGACCACCCGGAACATCCCGGACAAGGATACGGTTTTATTTATAATCTGGCGGTTGAACAAGGGGAAGGACAGTTTTCGTGTAATTTTTCAGTTGAACTATAAAATTACACGAAAACTACCTCGATAGCAAGCGGCAGTCAGGTCTGTACAATGTTACCCCCTTTTTGCTATGAAGTGAGGTCGTAACATCCCCATCCCTGTTTGACGGCATTACCTTCCTGATTCGCCGCGGTTTGCTTGCGCCGGGTGTGTTACTCCTTGCATTGACCGATGTTCTACAAAACGATTGCAATGCAATCAAGAAAACCGGACTGGTCTGACCCTATACTCGCATTTATCCTGCCGGGAACGACGAACGGGGCGGGATGCCACCTGGTCAGATCACTATCCCCTGTCCTTTGTGTTGAGTCATCCTTATTTCCTACTCACCCAGGCGATAGCGAATACCGACTTTGAACGTGCGCCCGTACGGGTTGTGGGTGAACGTATCGTAGTTCAGCTCCCGCGCCACGAACGGCGGGTCTTCGTCCAGCAGGTTGATCACCGAAGCCCACAGTTCCAGCCGTCCCTGCAGCAAGCCGTAATGCGCGTGCAGGTCGTGGGTCAGGTGGCTGTCAACCCTGCGATCCTCGTCCCGGTAATCATCGGCATAGCTGGCGGTGTAGCGCAGGTTTAACGACTTCCAGGCGTAATTCAGGAAGCCGCGCAGTTTCAATTTGACCAGGGGGCGCGCCAGGGACGTCGCGTAATTCAGCCGGCCCAGCGCGTTATAAGCCTCGCCCAGCTCCCAGGCGTCGATGTCGTAGCCCAGGATGCGCGTGCCGCTGAACCCGGCGCCGAATTCCCCGGGGCCCAACGGCATCCGGTAGCTGCCATTGAAATCGAAGCCGTCAGTCCTGATATCGGGGCCGTTGATGATGTTGATGTCGATGCTCTCGACGTTGGCCGCCACCGGGTTGCCGGCGAAGGACAAGCGTTCAAAATAAGGACTGGAAGCGTCACAGGGCGCGGCGGCCGCGCCTGGGCAGGCCCGCGCCAGCACCGCGTTGTAGGGCTCGGTCACCAGCGGTTTTTCAAAGTCATACAACCAGTAGTCAAGACCCAGGGCCAGGTAGTCTTCCGCATGGAACAGGCCGTCGTGGTCGAACAACACCCCGGTGTTGAAGGTGAGCGCCTGTTCCGGATCCAGTTGCGTATTGCCTTTGGTGTCGATGCGCTTGAACGCGGCGGTGGCGGCGACGTACTGGAACGAGTTGGATGAGTTTTGGTCCACGATCTGGTTGAGTGTGGGCCCGCGGAAGGTAGTGCCGATAGAGGCGCGCAGGCCGATGCCCGGCAACGCCTGCCAGTGCACGTGAAACTTGGGATCGATACTGGCCCCGACCGCGCCGCCGTAATCCTCGTAGCGCAGGAAAAAGCGGGCTTCCAGGTCCTCGGTGACGGGCGCCTGCAACTCGCCGAAGAAGGAATAAATGTCCCGCTCTTCATCGATGGGAAAACCGGGAGAGAGAAAGCCGTAGAGCCCGTTGCGGTCGGTCGTGCAGTCCTTTACTTCGGGGCCCGCCGCGCAAGGGAACTGTTCGAAAGCGCTGAACCCCAGCGGCTTGACGCGGTAGGTTTCGCTACGCCACTGGAAACCGAGTGCGAAGTTCATCTCGCCCCCCGGCAGGTTCCACCAGGGCAGCGCGCCGGAAAAGATGGCATCGAGTACCAGTAGCGAGGTTTTACCCCGGCTGCCGTAGTCGTGGTTCACCAGGTAACCGTGAATGTCCTGGTTGTCCAGCGCCGGGTTGTAATCCGGGTTGGCTGCAAGGCCGTCCGGCACATACGGGTGCGATGCGGACATGGAATTGGAAAAAGGTATCCAGTAGCGGCATGGCCCCTGCCCGGCATGGGCCATGAGTGTTTCCAGCGGGAAAGACAGCCTGCCGTTCTCGTCATACTGGTTGGGCGCCAGTTGCTCACACTCCTCCCCGGCCAGCCCCTGGCGCGCCCGGGCATCCCGGTACACCATGGTATCGCCGGCAAAAAAATTCCTTTTTGACCTGGAATAAGTGGCCGCGACGCGCCAGTCGTAGTCGGCGAACGAGCCGTCCAGGGTCAGGTTTGCGCGCCACAGCTTGGTACGCAGGCGGATGCCGTCGCGCAACGGCCCGTCCTGGCCGTAGGAACGGCCGAAGAACCAGGCTGTCTCCTGCCAGGCCGGCGGGATGCCGGCTGCGGTCTGGTCCGCATCCCCGGTCCAGCGGCAATAGGGCTGGTCGCACCAGGCATAGTCGCCGTACAGGTCGGGATATTTGCTTGCCATATCAACCAGGCCGGGATTGTTGGCGCGTATGGTACGGGTCTCGTCAATGAGCCGGTTGGGTGGGTAGGACGGTGAGGCGTGCATCCTGGGCGCGTGACTGTCCGTCATCAGAAATTCCCCCGACAGCGTCGTGCTGTCATTGATGTCCCAGGCCGTCTCCGAAAACCACTGCCAACGCTCCGACTCCTCGGTCAGGTTGAAGAACGGGGTGTACTGAAAATGGCAGAAACCGCCGTTCTCATTGCCTAGCGCTCCCTTGTTGGTGTGGGCGCCGCCGAGTTTTTCACAGTTGGGGTCGACGATACCAGTGGCCAGCATGCCCGCGAAACCGCCAATAGGCGCCGCCTGCCAGCGATCCAGCGGCACCACCACCGCGGGCCGGCCGATGCTGGACCAGCCGCCCAGGGGGTTCTCCGCATAAGGCAGTACGGCCCAGTCGCGCTTGATGAGCTCAAGCTGTCTGCGCCTGATATAACTGAAGGAACTGACGACGTGTCCCCGGTTTTGCCATAAATCCGTCCCCAGGATGATGCCCGCTTCCGTGTCGCCGGCAGAGTTGTCCACCCCCTTGTAGTTGGCCGTGACCTCTACCCCGGAGAAATTGCTGCGGGTAATATAGTTCATCACGCCGGCGATGGCGTCGGACCCGTAGGTGGACGCGGCCCCTTCCCGCAGTATCTCCACCCGTTCCAGGGCGATGGACGGCAGCATGTTCACGTCCACCAGCAGTTGCGCCTGGGCGCTGATGGCATGGGGCGACCAGGTGGTGCGGTGGCCGTTGAGCAACACCAGGGTGCGGCTGGGGCCGAGCCCGCGCAGGTTGACCGTGGCCCGGTCAGCCCCGGCGCCGGCCTGGAACTGGTCGGATTCACCATCCGCCCCCTGGCTGAAAGACAGGTTTTTGAGCAACTCGATGAGCGTGGGCGATCCCTCGTAGGCAAGCTCATCCCTGGACAGGCTGGTGACGGGCAGGGATTCATCCGCGTGCATTCCCTTGATGTGGGAACCGGTCACCACGATTTCCTCGAGGACCTGTTCCTGCGCCGTCCCGGCAACGGGCAGCGCCAGCGCGACAGCCAAGAGTAGTGAGACGAGATTGATTGTTACCATGTCATGGTCATGGATTGAGAGGACTGCCCGTTACGGCAATGCATAACGCATTGTGAACATGATAGAGAACCGGTCGGTGTCATTCGTCCCCGACCAGGCGCTGACCGGTTCGCTGCCGTCCAGGCGCAGGTTGGGAGAGTGGCTGCGCAGCAGGTCGCCCTGGTAGGGATCCGACTCGAACGTACCGAAGCCTTTCCACTGGAGTTTCAGCCCCATGGACAGATCTTTTGTCAAGGCACGGTCCACGCCCGCCATAAAAACGTATCCCACCATCACGTCCCGCAGCGCCGCGCGGCCTGTGCTCTCGGTCCCGGCCAGGTTGCGGCGTATCTCCTCTGCGTTGGGCTGGTCGAGGCCGGTGTTGATATCCTGCGGGTCGGCGCTTCTCGCCCAGCGCCAGGAAAAGTCCTTGCGCGCCCAGGACACGCCGGCCCCGATACCCGCGTAAGGCGTCCAGCGGGTCCGGTTCGGCCAGTCGCGGAACGCCACCAGGAACAGTTCGTGGGTGCGGGCGCCGCCCAGGGTCTCCTCACCCACTGAGAGTTCGTTGCTGATCTTGTCGAAATCCACCCCGGTCGCGTCCGTGGATGACACCGTCTGGTTGAAATTTGTCTCGTTGTAGGCGTAAATGCCGGCGACCCGGTAACGCGGCGATAGCCGATACCCCAACTCCGCCTCCAGGGAAACCCCCTAGCCACCATCGAACGGCGCCAGCCACCCGTCTCCCGCGCCCCGGTCGGGGCTGGCGCATTCCGGCACTGCAAGCGCCCGCGGGTTGATGTATTCATCACAGATACTTGCCCGGTCGTCGCTGTTACTGGTCACGGTGACGTCCGTAGACACGTTGCCACCGACGGATACGCCCATATACACCGGCGCTGCCCCCGCGTTTGCAGGGGCAAGCCCCACTGAAACCAGCAATGAAAATAACGCAATAATTTTCTTGCATGTTCTCATGGAGAGTATCTTGCCGCTACCCTTATCACTTTACATTGGTTGATATTCTACACACAAGGAGCGCCATTTGTGGATGTGTTGTTATGTTACAATTCTCCGGCTTTATTCATGGGAGAAATGATGGCAACTGTCACTGAGACGATGGGTGATGCGGCGGCCGGCGCCGCTACCACGTACAGCATGATGCCGGGCGACACGTTTACGGGCCATCTGGATAACGGCCTCGATGAGGACTGGGTAGGGACCCAATTGCGGGCCGGGCTGACCTATGACATCAACCTGGGCGGAGACGGAGACCTCGGTGTGAGGGATACTGTTCTGAGGATCTACAACTCAGCCGGGGAACAGGTTGCCATGAATGACGACGTAGACTTTGTTGGAGGGAACTTCTTCTCAAGGGTGAGTTTCACCCCGGACAGCAACGGTACGTATTACCTCAGCGTCACCAGTTATACAGCCAGCGAGAACCCGGTCACCGGGGGCGATTATCGCATAACCGTATCTGACCCGGGCGGCAGTGAAGATGAAACAGAAGTTGGTCAGGGGGGCGGAATGTCACAACAGGACAGTAATTTGATTTTGGGTACTGCAGGCGCGGATACCATGACAGGCACTGATGGCGATGACGCGTTCCTGGGGAGTCCGGGGGCGGATTCAATTCGGGGCGGTCCCGGCGCGGATATTGTGATTTACGGGGATTCAGACAGCGGGGTTGTGATACGTCTGTATGACGGAACGGCTCAGGGCGGCCATGCGCAAGGCGACACGTTCCCGGGGCGGCAGACAATCGAATATCTCGATGCTGCCGGCAATACAATGCAAGCTTCGGTGTCTGATATCGAGGCGCTTGCGGGGTCTGTCCATAATGACATCCTTTCGGGAGATCAAAACAATAATGTGCTGAGCGGCGGTCCCGGCGATGATGAACTGGACGGGCGCGAAGGGGACGATGTTCTGGGAGGCGACCCCGGCGCCGATGTGTTGATAGGAGGGGCCGGTAACGATACGGTCGCATACAATTTCCTGACGCCTGCCTTTGACGGAGTAACTGTCAATTTAAGTAGTGGCGAAGCATACCGTGGCGATGCGGAGGGCGATACATTTCCGGGTCGGCAGACGATTGAGTACCTGGATGAGAACGGAAACAGCCGGCAGGCGGAGGTGCCTGATATTGAAAATCTACGCGGCACTGAACTTAACGACGAATTAACAGGCGCCCAGGGGCCGAACCGTCTGGAGGGATTGGGCGGTCCGGATTACCTCTATGGACTGGCAGGCAATGACGTCCTGTTGGGTGGAGCCGGCGATGACTCGCTGCTTGGCGGAGCGGGTAACGACAGCTTGTACGGCGGCGAAGATAGTGACAATTTGCACGGTGAAACCGGCCTTGACAGCTTGTATGGCGGCGCGGGTGATGATGAGCTCAGCGGTGGCGCGGGCGCTGACCGGTTAAGTGGCGGCGCCGGGATTGACGAAGCCCATTATAGTGACTCCCTGGTGGCAGTGGACGTGCGCCTGTATGCGCGCACGGGCCGGGGTGGCGATGCCGAGGGTGACACCTTCCCCAGCTGGCATACGATTGAATACCTGGACGCGGACGGTAATACCCGTCTGGCGAATATCGTTGACGTCGAAAACTTGGGCGGGTCGGAATACAACGACGTATTAATAGGTGACGCCGGCGCCAACGAGTTGAGCGGACAAGGCGGCAATGACGTACTGGAAGGACGTGAGGGTGATGATAGCCTGTTTGGGGATTACACCTGGATTCTTGGCGGCTCCGAACATGGAGACGACAAGCTGGATGGCGGTGTTGGCGACGACTGGCTGGATGGCGGCTGGGGCGCAGACGAATTGCGCGGGGGTCCGGGTGAAGACACTGCCTCCTACAAGGTTGGCGGGGATTTTGAGGGCGTTGAAGTCCGTCTTTACGATGGAACAGCCCTGCGGGGAAGGGCTGAAGGCGATACCTTTCCCGGCCGGCAGACAGTGGAATATGTTGATGCCGAGGGGAAATTGCAGACGGCGGAAGTCCCTGATATCGAAAACCTGCACGGCTCCCATGGTCATGACACACTGGCCGGCGCACAGGGGCCGAATCGCCTGGATGGCTACTACGGTAATGACAAGCTGGACGGCAGGGAAGGCGACGATCGGCTTTATGGCGGAGAAGGCGCTGACGTTCTCATAGGCGGGCCGGGGGCGGACCTGCTCAGTGGAGGTCCCCTCGACGAGTTCTTCCGCACGGATACCGCGTCCTATGAAACCTCGACTTCCGGGGTGGTTGTACGCCTGCACTCGGCGCTGGAACAGGGCGCCAGGGGTGGCGATGCCGAAGGCGACAGGTTTGTCGCCAGAAACTACACATTAACCGATGATGAAGGCAACACCCGTGTGGTTCAGGCGCCGGATATAGAAGATCTCATCGGCTCTGAACGCGCGGATGTACTGGCCGGCGACTTTCGTGACAACCACCTCAGGGGAGAAGGCGGCAACGATAAACTGTACGGCGGGCCACAGGGCGGCGACGATGTTCTGTTTGGCGGCCCCGGCAATGATCAAATCTACGGCGGCATGGGCATCGACGGGCTGTATGGCGGCGCCGGTGACGACTTGTTGAAAGGCGGCGCGGGTAATGACTATTTCGACTATGCACGCCAGGTCGTAGATAGGGAACGTTCGACTCCGGTTGAACTTCACTTGAAAACAGAGCGGTATGACTACGGCAACGACCGTATGGAAGGTGGCGCCGGCAACGACCTGTTTTATTTCTACCCCGACGGCGGTGACGATACCATCCTGGACTTCGGCAACGGTGAGGATCGGATTTCCCTCTGGGCCTTCGAGGAAATCCAATCCGTGGACGACCTGACCCTGCAACAGCGGGGCGATGACCTGCTCATCGACCTGACGGCACAGGGTGGCGGTACGATTACCTTGCAGGACTATAATCGGGCAGATCTTTCAGAAGAGCACTTTGCTTTCTTCGTCCCGGATGACTCCGGGACCGCGGCTTGACAGGTATCGTTTGCCGATATCTACTCAGCGTCTGCGGCGCCCAACAACCAGGGCGCCGGAACCGCGGTAATGCCATCTCCCAGAGTACGGATTTGGGGATCGTTGGATATGAGCAAGGCATGGAGCACGGGCTTGTCCAGAATGTCTTCGAGGTGTTTCAGGTGACGCGCATCGCTCGCCGCAGCCCGCGCAGTCTGTTTGATTTCGATTGGCACAAAACCTGTCTCCAATTCCAGCAGCAAATCCACTTCGCGACCGTCAGCTGTACGCAGGTGATAGCAACTCACGGGTAAACGGCTGTTTTTCAGTTGCTTGAAAATTTCTGCAACCACGGCGCTCTCGTATTCAGCGCCGGTAAGCTCGCCGCGGCGTTGCAGCAGGCTGCGCTGTACGCCCGGGTCAAGGAAGTGCAGCTTCGGTGCTTTGACCAGGCGTTTCCCGAGGTTGCGGGACCAGGGTTCGAGCAGTATCACCTGATAACTGAGATCAAGATATTGAATAAATCGTTTTGCCGTGGGCGCGGTGACGCCTGCAAGGCGACTTAGTTCACTGATATTGAGAAGCTGTCCGGTCAGGCCGGCAAGACTTTTCTGGGCGCGCACAAAAGGAGTCAGGTCCCGCAGGTTGGCAAGATCGCGCAAGTCTCTCTGCAGGTAAGTGCGTACATAGGCGCTTAACCAGTCATAGCGCTCCTGCTCATCCAACTCGCCTGCCGCAACAGCAGGCATCGCGCCGAATTGGAGATATTGCTGAAAGGCAGGGTTGCCATCGGATAGCTGGCGCGCCACTGTGCCGCGCTGAGAGCGCTGTATTCAGGCCGGGTCACGGGATCTTCCAGTGACAGGTAGGCATACTCAGGAAACCCGCGTTGGGCCAATGTGGTTTTGCCGGTCTGGCGCCCCCCGGTCAGTACTGTAATACGTCCCAGGGACGAGTCAGTGGCAAGTGTGCGTAGCGGTGCAAGTAGAGATCGGGAACGCATAGATTCTATATTGGCGTAATATTCAATATATAATATACGATATTACGCCTTTTTGTAAAGCAGGAAAGGGGAAAGATCTCAAATCTGTTCCCGGAGTGCCGGTTTACATGCTGTGTAGAACCCTGAGCATGAAAGTCTGGAACAATAGATGGTGTCAGAATTTCTGGGTGATTCCGAAGAACAGGTAACGCCCCAGCGCATCCCACATGCCCGGGACCGTGTTGCCGTTGCCATATACCGCCACGTTGTTGAAGAAACCGCTGACCGGCGGGTCATTATCCATGAGATTGCTGACACCCACGCTCAACGTGGTTTCACCGATGCCTATGAATGCCGGTACGTATTCAACAGACATGTCGATATAGTTCTCGGAACCGGCGCTGAATCTATCGTTGGCAAACTCGTCAACGCCGCTGATATGACGCCAGCTACCTGCGAATGTCAGGTTCCAGGGTGCGGTCCAGACCGCGCCCAGGGTGTGCCGCCACTCGGGCCTGGGACGGGTGCAGGTACTGCCGTAATGGCCGGCGCAATCTTCGATGACGGCGCCGGGGGTGAGTTGCTGCTCAAATTTCTCCAGCCAGGTGCCGCGGAAGGTGAATTCCACTGCGCCGTAATTGCCCGCTTCCATGCTGTAGTTGCCGAAGAAGTCAACCCCGGAGGTCTCGAAAAAACCTATGTTGATATTGGTCGAGACGATGTTGGGGGCAGTCGCGCTGTTGCCGATCCAGAGGTTGCCGTTTGACCCGCGGTTGACTTGCGTGCAGAAGACCGGGTCGCCGGTCAGCCCGCACTGGTTGACGATGAACTCCGGTTCCACGTCATCGATCGCGTCCAGTATCTCGATACGCCAGTAGTCAATGCTGACCGTCAGCCCCGGAACAATATCTTCGGGGGTAATGACCGCGCCGACGGTGAACGTGTTGGCCTTTTCCGGCGTGAGTTCCATGTTGCCGCCGAATAGGGCGTTGTATTGCCCGGCGGGGCTCAGGGGTATTTTGCCGTATTGCTCTGCCGTCACCCCCGAGTTCGCACACTGTGCCGGTGTCTGTATCGGCGCCGGGCCGGCGCAGGGGTCGACACCGGACCACAACCCCAGGTTTTTCGGCTCAAACAACTCCCTGATGTTGGCGGCCCGGACCGCGCGGGAATAACCGCCGCGTAACTTGAGGCTGTCCACCGGTGTCCATTCGGCAAGCGTCTTCCAGGTGTCCGTGGTAATTCCCATATTGTAATCGGAATAACGGTAACCGGCGTCGACAGTCAGGGATTGGAACCAGGGCCGGTACTCTGCCAGTGGGAGTCTGGCTTCAACGAAAAACTCGGCTACATCGATATCGCCTGAGACGGCTTCAGTCGGACCGCCCTGGCCGGCGCCGTCACCCGTTCGATAGCCCAGGTCCGGATTGAAGTCCATTTTCTCGTGCCGGTACTCGCCTCCCAGGACGACCTGCAGGCCGTCCTGCGCCAGCGGACTGGCGAGCCCGTAGCCGGTCAGGTCGCCGGACAGGAAGGCAACGTACTGGTCCTGCTCCAGGCTGCCCGTAGCGCGCAGGGCAATCCGCAGGTAGTCGAGCGCCTCCTGCGTTACGCCGCCCGTTTGAAAAACGTTCCAGGGCACGCAACCGGGATCGCTGCCGTCGATCACGGCGCGGCAGGTCGGCGCGCCGTCGACCTCAACCACGTCCAATGCCCGGATGATGTGGGTGATGGACAGGTCATTGTTATAAATTTCGTCGTAGTTCGTGCGCGCGAAGTTGACAAACACATCATAACTCCATGCATCATTAATGGCGCCCTTGATTCCGCCCAGGCCACGGTAGGCAGTGTGGCTGAGGTCGTTATTTCGAAAACCGCCTTCGACGTTGCGGCGGCCGATATATAACGGCACTACCTCAGCCGGGGACGCGCAGCCGATGGCGGCGAACTGCTGTGCGGACAGGAATGCGTTGCTGCAGCTCAGCGTGGACGTCGCGAAGAACGCGCCGGATGGCGCGATCTGCGCGTTGGTGTTATCATCCATGAACTGGAATTCCACGTACCCTTCCAGGCGCCCGCTGACCTCGTAGTAGCCGAACAGGCCGGCCGTGTAGCGCTCGTCCGGGCGCTGAAAGTGATTCGGCGGGCCGTAATTGTACAATGTGGAATCCCAGGGCACGAACTCATCCCCCTCAACCGTGTAATAGAAGGTATCGTCGAAAGGCGTAAACAGGCCGGTCGGTATCGTGGCGGAGCCCGCGCAGGTGTTGCCGCCACCTGCCACGCTCAGGCCGCAGGCGCTGAAATCACGTTCGGACTGGGTCAGCGCATGGGTCTCCCGGTAGCCGAGGTAGCCGGTGATATTGCCCCTGCCGTCGGGCGTATCGGCGCCGAAGATAATGTTCACGTCGTGGCCGCGGCCGTCAAAAACGCTGTCCGGGGCCTGCTCAAAACCGCTGTCGGCAATGGCGGATTGAACGGCCTCGTTGCCTGAATCGTGATGATAGCCCGCATACTGGTAGTCAACCTGGATGCCTTCGAAGTCCTTTTTCATGATGAAGTTGACGACCCCCGAGATGGCGTCGGAACCGTAGGTCGCGGAGGCGCCGCCGGTCAGGACCTCGACCCGTTCGATCAGCGCGCCGGGCACCTGGTTGATGTCCGGCGCCAGTTTGAATACGTTGCCGAACCCCATCCGGTGTCCGTTGGTCAGTACCAGGGTGCGCTCCGAAGACAGGCCGCGCAGGTCAATCGTTGCCGACCCCCTGGCGCCGTTGGATTCATTGGCAGTCAACTCCGGCACTATCGACGGCAGGTCGTTGATCAGGTCCTCGACGCGGGTGATGCCGCGAAAACCCAGTTCATCCGACGTCACCATGGTGACCGGGCTGGACGTTACCAGGTTGGGGTCGGCGGCGATGCGGGAGCCCGTAACGATAATCTCTTCCAGCGTCTCCTGCTGTGTCTGCTGGCTCCAGGCAACGGCCGGGACAGCACCTGTGAAGATTAGCGGCAGCAGCAACAGGACGGTTTTGGGGAATTTTCTGTGCATGTGAGAATATCCTTATACAAGGTGAGGGCGATTTCAAGTTATTTTTGTGTTGCCCTAATCCCATATTACTCATTGCTTACGACCCCAACCTGGACGGCAAGAGCAGCGTCACCCGTTTCACCGAGGATACCAGTGAGGACGAATTCGGATTGACCACCCTGACCCTGAACGGCCGTATCGGCAAGCTGGACATGATCTACACGGTCGGCTACCTGGATCGTGACATGGAGTCTTATATAGACTACTCGGCCTATACCAACGGCGGTGGCTACCAGGTGTATTACCTGTGTCCGGGCTATGCCGATGACGGCGCCTGGGCCAGGAGCGGCACGGCCAGTCCGCCGGTGACCTGCTACGACCCCGAAGCAGGATCCGCGGATGTCAATTCAAACCAGCGCGTGACCTTCGGCCAGGGTTTCCGTCCGCCGGTGACCAACCGGAACGCGGGCAAACTTTCCAACAGGCAAACCGGCCCCTATGAAGGCTACCGGGTGCCGGCTGTCGCCCTCACCGACAAGATGGACAACTACGAATGGGGCATCAAGGCGGACTTTTCCGGCAACCTGCGCGCGCGTTATGAGTTTGACGTGCCGGTCATGGGCGGGGCAAGCGCTTATCTATCGGGCGGCCTCAGTTACACCGGCGAGAGCAAATCAGGCATTGCCGGCGGCGCTTTTCAGGTTGAGGATACACTCGTGCGCACACATGGTCGCGGTTCGGGCCTTGAGATTGCTGCCGAGGGAGGAGACTTTGTCGGCGGTAATTGCGGGACGGTCAGCAACCCCGTCGTCGCAGTTCATCCCCAAGGTCGTCACCAACCGGCCGCGTACCTTCGGCGTCCGATTCTCCTACGACTATAACTGATCTCCGCTGGGACCAGCCTGGTGGACCATAGTCGTGACCATGTCATGTTCCCGGCAAACTCGACCGGCTGACTGCAACTGAATGCTCGTCGCATCCCGGCAATAGTCAATTCAACGGCTGGCGCAGCAGGTTCAGCAATTCTTCGGCATTCAGACGGGCCGGCGCGTCGGCGCCTTCCAGCAGGCGGTCGGCTAGGTCGCGTTTGTGGTGGTGCAGGTCCACGATCTGCTCTTCGATGGTGCCTTGCGTGACCAGGCGGTAGATGGTGACCGGCCGGGTCTGGCCGATGCGGTGGGCGCGGTCGGAGGCCTGGTCTTCCGCGGCGGGGTTCCACCAGGGGTCGAGGTGTATCACGTAGTCGGCCGCGGTCAGGTTCAGGCCGACACCGCCGGCTTTCAACGAGATCAGGAACACGTCCCCCGCGCCCGCCTGGAACGCGGCGATGCGTTTTTCCCGGGTCCTGGCCGGGGTGCTGCCGTCCAGGTACTGGTAGCTCACCCCGGCTTTGGCCAGGTACTCCTCCACCAGTTTCAGGTGTTTGACGAATTGTGAAAACACCAGCGCCTTGTGCCGGTTGGCAAGCAGTTCATCCAGCGTTTCAGCAAAAGTCTCCAGTTTTGAACTGGCAGGGATGCTGCCGGACGCATCGACTTCCCCGACCAGCCTGGGATTGCAGCAGGCAAGACGCAGGCGCGTCAGGTGCGCCAGCACTTGCAGTTTACGCTCACCCTCATTGGCCTGTTGCGCGGGCAGGGACTCCAGGTCTTCCACGGCCCGCTGCCGCAGCGCTTCATAGACGGCCGCTTCCTCAGCCGACATTTCCACGTGCAGGATGATCTCGGTGCGCTCCGGCAGGTCGTCAAGGACTTCTGTTTTCAGACGGCGCAACACAAACGGTGCAATCAGGCGGCGCAGACGCGCCCGGGCGTCAGGGTCGACGTCTTTTTCGATGGGCAAGGCAAAATTGCGCCGGTATTGCTCCATGGACCCCAGCAGGCCGGGATTGATAAAGCTGAACAACGAGTACAAATCCGTCAGGTTGTTCTGGATGGGTGTTCCTGTGGTCACCAGGCGGAATCCGGCTTTGAGTTTGCGCGCCGCCCGGGCGCGCTTGGTGGCCGGATTCCTGATAGCCTGGGCCTCATCCAGCACCGCGCTGTGCCATTCCACGCCGGTCAGCGCGTCCGCGTCGATATGCAGCAGGCCGTAAGTCGTAACCACCAGGTCAAACGGGCCGGCAGCTTCCAGCGCCTTTGCCCGGGCATCGCTGAGGCCGGTATAGGAGAGGACGTTCAGGGTCGGCGCAAAGCGACGCGCTTCATGCACCCAGTTGGCGCATACCGACGTGGGCGCTACCACCAGCGCGGGACCGTCCGGGGCGCGCTGCAACAGCAAGGCCAGGGCCTGCACCGTTTTGCCAAGACCCATGTCGTCTGCAAGACAGGCCCCGGCGCCCCAGCGGCTGAGGCGGGCCAGCCAGCGAAAGCCTTCCAGCTGATAAGGACGCAACTCGGCCTGCAAGGTCCCGGGCAGTTGTGGTTCGAAGGCTTGCGCGTCCCGCAGCCGGGCGCAAAGCTTGTGCCAGCCGCCGGCGGCATCCAGGTTGGTCTGTTCAAGGAAGTCCTGCAAGGCCGGCGCGGTCATGGCATGGAAGCGCACAGACCCTTGCGCGGCCGGTGTCGACAGGCTGCGCAGGTCATCCAGTTGGCGCCGGAAAGACGTTGTTAACGCGATGAATTCGCCGTCTTCCAGCTTGAGAAAGCGTGCATCGGGCTGTTTGTCCAGCAACGCAAACAGGTCGCGCAGGCCGAGTACCCGGTCCTGGTCGATCTCAAGCTGTCCGGATGCCTGGAACCACTCCGCCGCGGATTTGACGTTCAACTTGAGCGCGTTCGGCTGCGCGCGGGCCGCTATCTTGAAGGATTCAGCGCCAGGCCACAGGCAACGAGCCCCGGCGGTGTGGACCTGCTCCAGCAATTCCAGGCAATCCAGCGGTTCCGACAAGGCGATTGAGCGCTGCCCGCCGCCCAGCGCCGCAAGCAACGGACAAGCGGCAATCAATTCCTGCACGGCCGTACGTTCAGCCTTGAGATCGCGCTGCGCCTGCACCGTTTCCCCGTTCCGGTTGGCAAACACCGTGGCGCCGCCCAGCCCCGGCTCCATATAGGTGGCGGTATGCGGCGCCGGCTCCACCACCAGTTCCACGTGCAGGCCGCTTCCTCTCGGTTCCAGCTTGACCCAGGGTTGCGGGTCCGCGGCGATCTGCCTGATGGTCTCGGCAGTCTCGCTGATCGCGCCCTGCACCCGTACCGCGGCAGTCAGGCCGGCAACCGCCTCCAACATCCGTTCCCTGGCCGCCGCCGGCAGTTCCAACCCTTTCGGGGGGATGATATTGAACAGCCGTTTATGACCGGCGCTGAACCTCGTTACTTCACAGCGGCGCTCTCCGATCATATGGGCGGCATAACTCGATTCCACGGCCTCCTCCGCGTGGGGACCGATATTAACCATGATCGTCTCCTCGTCCACTTCATCCACGGACAACTCCGGTTCGGTGCGCACGACGTCAATCGGTTCACCGTCGTCGGCGCGATAAACGTGCGGGTGGCCGGCCAGTTCGTACAAACCGGCGATGGGTACGTAAAACCGCTTTTGGCCTCTCCGTCCGGATTGTCGCTGTTTGATAGTGGCGATCGCGGCGCGGTCCTGCTCCAGCAGGAAGTCCATCTTGCTGGCCTTGGACAGCAATTGCCTCGGAGTCAGGGCGCCGCCATCATACCAGTCGCCATCCTTGTTTGCGCGTTGTTCGCGTGGCGTAACGATAAAGTTGCCGTACTTATCGTCATCGACGTCCCACACGAGCCGCCGCGGCGACTTTCGAGTGGCTTTTCTGGCAGCCGGCTTGCGTTTGCCCTTCAATTCATAGGCGAAACGCTCCATTTCCTTCAGCGGATATTCCCACTCGGGCACAGGCTGCACCAGCGACACCAGGGACACCGTGCCCATGTCGGCGTGCTTTGCGATGAAAAGATCGCCAGGTTTCCCTGCAGATTGCCCCTTATTATGTGTGGCAATAATCTCCTGGCACTCTGCTTCAACCCAGTTGTATCCGTGCAGATGGGCGCGCCGTCTGAGCTGCTCCAGAGACTTCGGGTCGCGCAAATGCTGTTCACCCCGCCAGCAGACCGCAAGCTGGGAAAAAAGTGCATAGAACGGCGCCTTTCCGTAATGCGGCCAGAAGGATGGCGGACGATATTTCATTTGTGCCACGGTCGAGACCAAGCGAACTATATACGATGCGGTCTGAGCTCCGGCTGCCGCCCCAATAAGTTCCTTCAACAAGGTCAGACTGGCCGGGGTATCGCTACGTAACAGCGACAACAGGGACAACGAAAAGGCGCGTGCAGTCGGAAACACACTGCGCTTGCGTGTGATTTTTTTCTCTTCCGCAATAGCTGCTTCGATAAATGATAAGGCTTCATCATCTTTGCCGCGCAAGGTGGCAATGAAGGCACGGGTAGCACACGCGTCGATTCTTAATCGAGCGGGCTGAGCCGTATCCTGCTCCAGTTTAGCGAGTATGGAACCGGCTTCATCCAGGCGACCTTGCAGGATGCGGATGAAGGCAATATCGCAGAGATACGGGCTTATGTCCGGGGCCAACTGGTAACAGGCCTTGATGATCGACTCTGGCTGCGCGAAGGTTTCAATCACTTGGGTCAGACTGCCTTCCAGCGCCGCCGCAAGATGTTGCGTCGGCACGCTTCGCAACAGAGGCGCGGCGCCCGGCCCCGCCAGGAAACGCCAGTCATCAGCGTTGATATCAGGATAATGCCTGTCTATCTCCTCAAATTGACCGAGCACCGTGAGACAGCGCAGGTCCATCGCTTTTCTGTCAGGCCCGCTGTAATAATTCCAACCCGCCGGGCCCTCGTGTTCGAACGCGCCCCGCAGCTTGTTCAGCACACCCAAAAGGTGCGCCTCCAGGGTAAGCCACGGCGCCCAGGATTCATCAAGCCGGGCATCCCTGTTAAACGAGTCTATGGAAACAATTCCGACTTTTCCGAGCTCCTTAACCGCCGCCATGATCTGCCCGCTCTGCATGCGCTGTTTGCCGGGTCTGAGCGCAGCATACGTAATCGCCTCCACGACCCGCGCTTTGTCAACGTACCGTGGATAAAAAACGCCATATACCAAAGCAGCGGACTGCGCGGCAGGAGAGAGGTTTTTGTAAATTTCGGAGTAAGCTGCGGCTGACGGCATACAGGCAGAGAATGCCTTGAACAAATACATTCGTCAATCGGAACTTGCGAGGGGATTGAACTATCATACTCATCCTGACCGAGCAGGTTGAAAGGAACCTCTGAAAATGCCCTCCGTGGCATTTTCAGAGACGGAAACGGAAAAGTGCGATTTTCCGTTTCCTTCATTTTCAATCACTGACGTGATTAAAAATGGCAGCATGTCCCTATGCTGCACGGGCACCTCTGATTTTTAGAGGCGCCCTGAAGTCAAAAAAGTTGTTGGCGCCTGGCAAGTAATCACATGTTATAATCCGCAACAACGGAGATATTACGATGACCAAGAGAAAGGAGCGCACAGCCAGGACAATCAGCAGTACCGGATTGTTCCACAAGTTCCCTGCAGAGCGGGAAGGCAAGGTCAATGCTTCACCCGCTGCCGGTGAGAAAAATAAGGGTAATCGTGAAGCGGATACCACCGACCGGATGCTGGCCGTTGTCACACACATCGGCGGCAAAATAACGCCTTACGGGGGGGTGGTTTCGTGAGCGCCTGCAATGTCAGGAACCGCACGATATTCTGTGATGACAACATTGACATTCTGTCGGGCATAAATTCGGATTCTATTGACCTGATTTATCTCGATCCGCCGTTCAACAAGAACAAGAAATTTACCGCGCCTATCGGTTCCAGCGCCGAAGGAGCGAGTTTTAAGGACATTTTCCGCGAGGATGATTTGAAGGATGAATGGCTGCTGACCATAGCAGAAGATGAACCCGCCCTGTTCCATTACCTGAGCGGCATCAAGGGCGTGGGCAGGCCCTATAACTTCGCCTACCTGGCGTATATGGCTATCCGGCTGATTGAATGCCGGCGCGTCCTGAAACAGACCGGCAGTATCTACCTGCACTGCGATCCCACGATGTCGCACTACCTCAAAACGATGATGGATTGCATTTTCGGGGAGGACAAATTCAGAAATGAGTTGTCCTGGAAACGGACCAGTTCGCACAGCGACGCCAAGCGTTACGCTAGCGTATCCGACCGCCTGCTGTTCTATGCGTCTGATGACGCAGTATGGCACACGCAATATGTCTCCCTGGGAGACGTCTATGTTGAACGTGATTACCGGCACAGGGACAGCATGGGACGCTATCGCGTGGGGGACCTGACCGGCCCCGGATTATCTGACGGTGAGTCCGGAGCGCCGTGGCAGGGCTACGACCCGGGTTCAAACGGGCGGTGCTGGAGCATACCGAAGACCGGCGATTATGCGGCATGGATTGATGCAAACCTGATCCCGGGATACACACAGATAGAAGGCGTGCATGACAGGCTGGACGCGCTGTCTGAAGCGGGGTTGATAGACAGGACTTCAACCGGCTATCCCAGCTTGAAGCGTTACCTTGCCGCGTCAAAGGGGGTGGCAGTGTCGGACTTCATAGGCGATATTCAGAATGTGAATAATCGCTCAAAAGAGCACGTCGGCTATCCCACTCAAAAACCGCTTGCCTTGCTGGAGCGTATCATCTCTGCATCCAGCAACGAGGGTGACATAGTGCTGGACCCCTTCTGCGGTTGCGCCACGACTTGCATTGCGGCTGAAAAGCTGGGCAGAAAGTGGGTGGGGATAGATATATCGATTAAAGCCTACGAACTGGTGCAGCAGCGGCTGGCAAAGGAAACGGCCAGCATCTTTGAGGGTGATGTGGTTGTCGATCTGAAAACCGACCCACCGAAGCGGACAGACCAGGACGCAGATTACAGGGAACAGAAATACGTCTATGTGATCTCACATCCGAATTATCCGGGCGAGTACAAGGTAGGCATTGCGAAGAACTGGCAATCAAGGCTGAACTCCTATCAGACTTCGGACCCGGAACGTCAATACAAAATGGAATTCAAGATGGAAACGCCCTGGTTCCGGGAAACAGAGCGATATATCCATGACAAATTCGACAACAAGCACGAATGGGTAACAGGTAATAAGGATGATATCATCAACGAAATACGCAGCTACAAACCAGCATGAGGTTATGATAGAAAAAGCCGGTCCGAAGACCGGCTTTTTGGGTCAGCAGACCGAATGAAGCTACTGGATGAATTTTTCCAGTTTTTTGTACGTCAGCATTGAATCGATCGTCTTCACGATGCAACCCAGGTTGCTCCGCACCAACGCGTCCTCAAGGCTTTCGTCCTTATCGACCTTGTTGCTCCTGCGGGTGGTATTGCCGGTCTTCTCGTATGCACGATAGACGAGCTGCGGCTTTACCTCCGTCGGGGCGCATCTGTCACGCGAACGGCGGGAAGGGTTTACCGTGCCGTTCTACAAGAATCCCGGAAATCGCCGGTTACGTTACCAGGATACCGGTTCCGGCATTGACGCTGCGGCGCGCACTGAACTGGAACACATCGTCGGTAGCCGGATCAGTACCAGCTTCATTCCATTCCCAGGGTTTTCTTCAACCGGGGAATGTCCGGCGCGAATGCG
>JAPPLI010000163.1 GCA_028819495.1 Gammaproteobacteria bacterium
TCAGAGCCTTCTTAACGGAAATGCGCGGCAATCACATCCGGCCAGGCGTCGGACGTCTCTTCACGGCTTACCGCCGGTAGTTGAGCCAGCGCCGTGAGCGCGATTTCATGACAGGGATGGGTTTTACTGACAGTAGCCGACAATGGCTGTGGCTGCGACCTCATCTCATTGACGACGTCCGCTGCAAAAAACGCCCGCCAGATCAGGTGGTAATTCTTCCCGCACCTCAGCGCGTCGAATAATGACTGGTGAATCTCCTCCGGTTCCAGACTGGGCGTATGCAAGCGGATATTGCCGGCAACAGGTTCATACCAGGGCCAGAACAGCCGGCCGTCGCGCAGGGCATACCAGAGTTTCGTGATATGGCTCCCATAGTCATCCGGTTCGATGGGCGGGGCGAACCGGTCCTGTAACCGGTTCCGTGCTGCGGCGTCCAGCAGCAGCGGGTTATGCATTCCTGTCTTGAAGTCGATGCCGGTGTTATGCCTGATTAACCCCGGCACGAAGACGCAGGAGGCGCCAAGGCTCAACAGGTGGTACGCGCTTTCGTCAATGACGGCAAGCAATTCCGACAAGCCAGCAACCGTCTCTTTGATGGAAAATCCGGCCGGGAGCATGTCGACGCTTTCACCATGTCCGGGCAGGTCGGGGCAGATGACGCGATACTCGTCGGCCAGGGTTGTAACAAGATCACTGACTGAAGCTGAAGATCCGGCCAGATCGTGAAGCAGCAGCAACGCGGGCCGATCAGAATTTCCCGCTGTGACCACGGCGACCTGTTGATCGCCGATATCGATGTAACCGGGTTCAGGGGCCGCGCCGGGCGGGTTTTTATGGTGCCGATACCGCCACCCGGGTTGTTCGCCTGCGATACGTTCGTTCAACAGTTCCATGATTCGATCGTCCAGTTTGCCGGGACCGGGAGGAACAATTTCCGCCCGGGCATGGTCCGGCAGCGCCGGCAGGCGTTGCCGGTGAGTCTCAAGCACGTCGCCGGTACGGTACAGCGCTGCGGTGGGAGGCACTATATCTCTTATTGCGGCGCTGTTGCGATAGCGGAACGCGGCCCCGTAACCGCCCCGGTAATGATCGCCGGCGTACATGAAATCCATGAACCAGCTATGCAGGTACTCCGCGTCCGGCATGTCGTAATGCATGCGCGCCTCCCTGTTCTTCCGGTACCAGGGGAAGAAGATCACCTGCTCGCGCAGCCGCGCCCATAACCAGGTCAGGTGGCTGCCGTCCCAGTCCGGCATGAACGGCGGCAGGTAATGCTCCAGGATCTCTGCGCTTTCTTCCTCATTAAACAGGGCAAGACCGTCAAGAATCAGGAAATCGACCTTACCAGGAAAACGCAGCGCGAATTCCAACGCAATCTCCGCGCCGGTGTGCACCCCGACTACCGCTGCCGGCGGGAGTTGAACGGCAGTTGTGAACTCATCCAGCGCGTGCGCCATATCTTCGATCGTTATCGTCTCCATCGGCAGTGGATCCGACAAGCCGAAGCCGGGACTGTCCGGCGCAATCACGCAATAACGGGAAACCAGTTTTTCCGCCAGCGGCAGCATGGCGGTGGAGGATTGAGGCGACTGGTGCAACAGCAGAACAACCGGTCCGGCGCCGCCCGATTGGAAGTGCACCCGTCGTCCCTGCACATTGATGTAGTGCCGTTTAATCTGCTGCGGCATTCCCGCGTCCCGTTGCTGTGCTTTCGACCAGCTCTATATACTCACCGGCAGCGCCGACAAGTACGCCGGCGCGGCGCCCCAGGTAAGGGAAAGATGATTGCATGGCGGGTGCGGCAATGTAGGGCAGGTCCGGATTCCACTCCGTCACTTCAAACGTCACCATGGCGATTCCGGCAGGCAGTGACCCCGGAACGGTATGTCTCGGCAAAGCCGCCTCGGGGTAACGGTCCAGTTCGAGCAGGAAGCGTTCCGACAACTGCGCTATCGACAGTTCGTGCATGGTCTCGACCGGCATGCCGTATGCCCTGGATAACACGCCGATACGATACGGCATCGGGGCGGTCACCGTCATACCCAGGACTGTCCGGTAGAATTCACCCAGGCTGGAATGGTCGCGGGCGCCGGCAACCATGATGAACACCCGGTCGATGTCTGTTTTGGCGGGTTGCAGCCCGAAACCGGATTTTTCCGGGTCGCTGATATTGGTGAAATAGATCAGTTCGTTGGCCGGGCCGATCGCCTGCATGGCCTTGATGTTTTGTTTTTCCGTGAGATAGCGCGGCCGGCCCACAACGTTGAAATGTTCGGAACGATCCAGCGCGGGCGCCAGGGCATCGGGGTCCTGCACCAGGATTTCCACGGCGTTCCAGCCCTCGGTTTTCATGGGTTCTGTTGCCGCGCCGGAGGTATCTTCGATGAAGCGCAGGTAAACCGGTTCGTTACTGGAGGGCTGCAGCATCACATAGTCACGGTTAGCTAGTGTTGCAGCGTTCCAGGAGGCAGCCAGGGCGCCTGAAACCGAACCGCGCCGCACGACCCGGTAATCCAGTTCGTCCCGGTAGGCCTGTTCGACCTGCAACAGGTCGGACGCCATGATCGTGACTATGAGGATGGTCTTCAGCACTTTTCTAATACCACCAGGGATCCCGGCACAGTTGAGTATTCTCGATCAAAGCCTTGCTTCTAAGGAAGCGCCTGATAGAAGCTGGTCCCATGCGCGAACCGCCCATGCCGGATGATTTGAACGCCTGTTTCTCGCCCTCGTGCATGACGCTGGTCAATGCGGCATCGTTGATGCTGATCGCGCCGGCCTCCAGTTTGCCGGCGATATGCCTGGCGCGTCCGGCGTCGTTGGCGAACACCGCCGCCGACAGACCGTAAGCGGTATCATTGGCCAGTTCGATAGCCTCTTCATCCGTGTCGAAGGCCATGACGGGGAGTATCGGTCCGAAGGTCTCATCAGTCATTACCAGCATATCGTGGTCGACGTTGGACAACACCGTCGGCTGGCACCACAGGCCGCCGTTGTGTTCGGTAATCCGGCCGCCGCATTCCGTTATTGCGCCTTTGCCGGCGGCATCCTCAAGGTGTGTTTCGATAATGTCACGTTGGGCTTCCGATATTATCGGGCCGATCTCGCCTTCGTCGATGTTGCCGGTATTCATTGTCAGAGAACGGGCTTCCTGCGCGATGGCCGCGGTCAGGTCGTGACAGATCGGGGCTTCGGCATACACCCGTTCAATCGACAGGCAGGACTGCCCGGCATTCACCATGCCTCCCCAGCACAGGGCGGCCGCTGTGCGTTCGATGTCCGTATCGGCGGTGACTATCGCCGGGTCCTTGCCGCCCAGTTCAAGCTGGGCGGGAATAAAGTTGCGCGCGCAGGCCTCGGCGACCTGCCTGCCGGTCTTGACGCTGCCGGTAAAACAGACCAGGTCGGCATGGTCGATGAGCGCGCTGCCCAGGCTGCCGTCACCCTGCAGAAAGCGGAACACCGGAGCCAGACCGGTAACAGCGGCCAGGATGTCGGAAAAAGGTTCGACAAAGCGCGGGGTAATCTCGCTGGGTTTGACGACCACCGCACTGCCGGCCAGCAGCGCGGGAATGGCGTCGATACAGGATAACAGCAATGGAAAATTCCAGGGGGAAATGACGACGGTGAGGGGATAGGGCGCCGCCTGTCTGCCGATCTCGATAAAGGGTATGGAAGTTTTTTTATTTTCCTCCGCTGCCAGCAGTTCAGGGGCAAGCCGGCACCAGCGTTCCATGCTGGATATGACCGCGTTGATTTCAAGTTCAGTTTCCCTGGTTCGCCCGGTGTCGGCAGTCAGGGCATCGAAAAGACTGCCGCGCTGTTCAGAGATGGCGGCAGCGAGTTCGAGCAGCATCCGGCAGCGCATCTCCACGCCGCCTTCCAGCCACTGCTTTTGCGCGTCGCGTAGACTTGCTGCTACAAGCGCCAGTTCTTCTGTCTCGGTCTGTTCGAAACGATAGTCGATGCGGCCGGTGCGCGGGTTGCGAACCTTAATGGAGTACATGGCTGTCGATACTCTAATTTCTACGCCGTTAGCATTATCCTTCTGCTGATATAGCGGTAATATTATGCGCGTGCATCGTAAGAGAGCAGGTGAGGATATATCAGGATACGATCGTCTGCAGTCATCAAGGTGAGGTCATGTACCACTGCTGTGGCTACAAGCATCCGGTCGGCGGGGTCGCGGTGAAATTCTCCAGGAAGTTCGTAGGCAGCCAGGGCTATCTCATGCGTGATCGGGATGGTTTCAGCGTGAAGCGCTTGCAGCGCTTCCGGGACCCAGGTTCGCAGTTTACCCGCCAGGGTCAGACGTCCTCCCCATGCCAGACGCGCGATTTCCAATGATGAAACACTTGAGATGAACAACGTGTTGTCTTCGTTGAGAAGCATATCCTGTGATTTCGATCCTAATCGTTCCTGCGCCTCCTGTGTCCATAGCCAAACGTGTGTATCAAGCAAAATCCTCATTGTTCCATTTCCCACTCATCCGTGAAGTCGGAATGGACAATATCGCCATGAACGGTAATCCGGCCACGCAGTTTACCCAGTTCCCGTTTGCGGGAAGCATCTTCGATATACGGATTGATCACGGCAATAGGACGCTTGCGCAATGTCACCATGAGCGGTTCTCCCGTTATTTGCACGGTCTTCAACTTATCAATGCACTTTGCCTTGAATTCCGAAATGCCTATCTCTTTCATAATGATCTCAATATATCAACACTCAACCAATATAACCTAGTCAATTGACCAGGTCAACTAATAATAAATGATAATTGATATGGCCAATGCGAGGGTTGCAAGCCTCAATAGCGACTGTTACTTAGGTGGTGAAAGGTCGATAGCCCAATTCCTAAGCTGAGTTGCACTCAGTTCCGATTGGTCGAGAAGGTTCAGCAGTTCCTCTTGGCGGGGCTGACCGAAAACAACCCTGTAGGCTGCAAGCTGGCGCTTTAATCGCTTGTAAAGCGTGGTTTCTCGCGTATACGGCAAGAGTGGAACACTTCGCCTGACGCGAGTATCCCCGTGCGCAATCCAATACGGAACAAGATCATTATCGTTGGCGTTACGCGATGCTGTGTCGGCAAGTTCGAATAGTTTTTGCCAAAGATCATCGCCCGGTTTCCAACTCGCTATAGCGGCATCCCGCCAAGCCGCGGCAACGTTTCGACGTACGGCATGACCTTTGTACCGGTGGACCCGCCCCTCCCGTTGTTCCAGATCCACGGGATTTCCTGGCAAATCCCAATGTGTAATTCGATGGCACCATGTGTGAAAATCCAACCCTTCCTGTCCGATTGAAGTGCTGGCTAGAACAAACGGGCGGAAGGGACTATTGAAGGCGCCGCGGACCATATCCTCTGTGAAGCGCTTTTCGTCACCAGCCACACCATCGTCCGTTGTGGTGCCATACCTCAAGGCGAAAATTGTTCGAATTCGTACTTCGTCAAAGTCAGGTTTTGTTCCATTGAGCAATCCATCGAACATGCGTGTGTGTACGCGTGATGGCTTGGGTCTGATAGATTCAGCAAGCAGACCCGCGCAACTTCTGGCAACGGATTCTCGATCAAGATCTTCGCCCCACGCATTCTGTTCCCACAGCAAGTGCCACTGTTCGTCCAGAACGGCTTGCAGGTTGCCCTGTTGGCAGTAACGAAGGACGATACGCCAATAGGTCTTGTCAGCATGCGGGCCAGCGTCGAGGCGTGTCAACATCGCAATTACGGCAGGACGATTGAATAGGCGCCAAAAGGATTCAGCGATTTTGATAGCGAGACGCCGCCGAGTGTTCGTTTTTAACTTGGACATGCCCAAGCTGCGTGCGGCAAGAACACTCGGCGAACCGAGTGTCATGTCAGTCAACAGGTCGACAAGTCCTTCGGGACGTCTACCGAGACTACTTGGGTCGATGGCAACCAGTTCATTGACGTAGTCTCCAAAGTGCTCGGGGTTGGGGCGCGGAAGCTCTTCGTCGTCCCGCCATTCCTGAAGAAAGTCGCACAACCCTGGATCTAGCAATATTGGGCCAGCCCACTCCCAACGTTTGTCCTCATCAGCTTCCTTGGGATTCGGCAGTCCTTCCAGCAACTTGACGATACGGTCATGAACCCATTGGCGCAGATTCGATGTATTCGACGACAGAGCAGTCAATGGATGAATGTCGGCAAGAGGGATACAAGGTAGCAACAGAAGGAAGAGCCGGTGCCGTGAGTGCGAAGTACCATCGAATCGCAAAAGCTCTCTCTGCTGCTCTTTGGGTTTGTCGTAGCGCTCGATTCGACTACCCTGGACCATACGGCGCTCTGCTTCGTAACTGAGAAGTCCGCTAACGACATCAGGCACCACGTTCCACGCGGAGAAGAGCAATGTCTTGGTGACGTCCTGCACTCCGGCAAATGGTCCTTCGAGGTCCCAGTAAGGCATAGTCGGAGGTAGCCAAAGCAACTGCCAAAGGCTGCTATCGAACAGTTCGGAAGCAAGCTGGCGGAGCTTGGAATTCGCTGGGTCGATATTTCGCCAACTCTCGAAATCACGCCGACACAACAGGGCGGCAGCTTGAGTTCTAACAGGTTGGGCAACTTGGCTTGGAGATTCGTGGAGTTTTTGGACAATTCGCTCGTTGAACCTGTAACCATGCATAAATTGCGCGATGTAGGATGCTGACTTCCAATATGGCATTGGATCCCGGTCGCCCACTTCCTTGAACAGGCTGTCCGCGAAGATATACTGTTCCACATCCGCTGCGGCAGGTTTGAGCGTATGGATTTCCTCCTTGACCATCGAGTCCCCTTTTGAGGTGGCTGCAACGCGCTCGGTTCTGGTCATTACATTGCGTAGCCTGTATTGGACGCGCTCCCTAGACGAATTCAGCTCATTACCCGGCCCACTAACGGCGGCTCGTTTGAGGGCTGCGCCAAATCGTGTGATGTCTTTCTGTAGTTCTCGCACGCTGGTTTCGTCATTGCGGAGAAGGAAGCGAGTTGTTGCGATGAAGTCCTCGTAGTGATTCTCACGTTCGATTTCGGCGTCCGATGTATAGAGTTTGTAAGGTGTTGCGGAAAGCAGTAGTGTCCGAACGGGTTGACCTTCCGGTGTTTGTTCATTGAATAGGGACTGGGCAAGCTCTGCCGCCATATCGGAACCCGATGGATCTAACAGTGTTCTGAAACGCTGAAACTCGTCAAGTATTACTAGGTCGGGCTCGAGTGCACGAGCGCATTGCATCGCTAACAGTTCACGAAGTTTTCCGACTAACTCATTGCGTTGCTGTTTAGCATCATAGGGCCAAGACGCCCGATAGCGGAAAAAGTATTCATCAATGAGCGCATCGACTTGGACGTTTAAACACTGTTCCTCGTATTGGTCACAGAAGGATTTTCTAATCGAGCAGTCGAGAGGTGGTTTCCACTGTAAATACCACTGCCAGTTGTCCTTGCCCACATCCATTTGCAATAAGTTTCTCAGACCGGTGCGTCGCTCGACTCGGTCTTGCAGCAGATGGAAAAGCAAGACGCGCTCATCCACTCGCCCTCCCCTGCTCTTAAGGTTGAATGACGTACCTGGTGTAAAGCTCACAAAATTGAGTTTGTTGTCCGCAAGGCTCTCACCATCGCCTTTGGCGAGTTCGGTCGCCAGCATCGTAAGGCGGGTCGCGAACGAACGTTCGATGCCGCCACCGATCTGGAGTTTTTGGAGGTTGGAGCGAGCAATCGCAGCGTTGCTGCAGATGTAGACGATGTCGATTCGACCAACTGTGTCCCAAAGGTGTTCCACAGTACGGGCTATAACGCCGCGAGCTACCAGTGTCTTTCCGAGCCCTACTTCGTCGGCGACAAGAAAACGGGCCGTGCTGTCCGCAGCGGTAAAGAGGCGATTAAAAGCATGATCCACAGTGCGGCGCTGAAAGGGTTTGAGGGGCTGCAGTATTTTTGAGGCATCTGGCCTTGTCATCCTGGTCTCCTAGCTGTTCCTAGTGCATCTTCTACGGCCTGCCAAACCGAGTATAACTCCTCCGGCACGATACAGCGACCTTCTTCACTGCTCCGCAGATCAGCGATCAGTTTGCGCACCGTGGCCAAGCGACCGGGATCTCGCGATGTTGCGCGTAGCAGATCTTCCAGTAGTGTTTCGGTCTCGGCTCCTGGCTGCCAAGCGTTATTTGGCTTGTCGCCTGTACGCTCAACTAATTCTGACATTGCTTCCAGACCGCCAAGTAAGGCGCGGAGAAATTCCAGTAAACGTTCTGGGGTGTCGATCAAGGATCGAAGAATCTGGGCATCCCGGTCCAGCGAGGCTCCCTGAATCGGCAGCTTCAACGCAAAACATCTGCCTTCTGAATCGTTACAATTGACGGTCAGTCGGAAGACGGTAAATGCCGTTAATCTTGACATAGGAAGGATGAGCGAAACCGGCCGAGCCAAATTTACTGCGCTTTTTTCATTCAGAGAAACTGGCCAAACCTGGGCCGTAACAGTGTCGGGGAGCGTAATCGACCCCTCCAGGCGCCACTCCCATAGATTGTCCTCTGGCGCACAGTTAATCTGAAAGCCTGCATCCACGACCGCCCGAGCCGCGCTATCAAGAACGCGCTTGGCCTCCCCGTCGTCCTCTGCTTCGACTTGCTTTTCCGATGTTGGCCGGTAGGTCTCGCAAAAATCAAGGAACTCGTCCAAAAAATTGTAAATGCCAACCCGGCTTTTGCGACCGGTTATCGATGCCATAACCTCGACATTCGCGCCGTTCCATGCGGCATTGGTCAAGTTGGCCGAGCCGACGAACCATGTTGTATTCCATCCGTGGTCTACGCCGACGATTTTGGCATGTAAGTCCGATAGACGGGATGACGTATCGTCGTCTGCCTCATCCGACGCGGCGTCTGATACCACGAGAACCTCATTCCATTTAGTAAGATCAACCTCCGATAACGGTTCCAGTTCCTCGCGCCGGGCGATCAGCCGACCTTCTCCCCAACCTAGGGCACGAACCCTCTTCAGAATGCTTGGCGATAGGAAGGGCGCGACAGCAAGAACATGTTTGCCATTCGCAATGTTTGGCGCCCATCGTTTCATTCGTGGCAAGCCTATTGCGTGAAATGTAATTGGTTCTTCGAAAAACCCCTCGGGAGAGGGAAACGCTACTCGGGCGGTTTCCTTCGATAAACTCTCGATTCGATCAACGAGTCGCTGAGCTGGAACTGTTGTACACAACTTGGGGAGGTGGGCAATTAGCCTGCTCAATGGGGTTGACCTCGCCACGCGCCTACGCCCGGGAGTAGCCTCGCTGGACAGCGCAATATCCCAGGAGCGATCAAACGTAAGGTTTCGGGAAAGGATGGCAACCCTTAACACTGAAGATGGTTCTCCATTTTCTGCATCAAATCTCGCCAGCCACACTTTTGGGTGAAAGACGCCGCCGCCAGGCGCACGCACCGGATGGATACTCTTTTCAAGCGTTGCGTAGAGTTCCCGCGCGCTGCGAGGTGCGGCAATTCCAGTTTCATCAACAAAGATATGTATGCGGTCCCCAGCTTGCCGTAATGCTTGTAGGACCAACAGTGGATCTTCGAGGAGCTTGTCTATGCTATGGTCGGAATGGGCCAGGACTGCGAGGGGTAGGGCTAACACCGTCTCGAGGTCTAGAGTGTAGGTGGTTAGAATTGCCAAATCGAGTCGCAAGCCAGGAGGAGGCCGTAGCAAATCCATAGCGACGGTTCGGTTTTGGGGTGAGAGCATCAGCCGAGGCCGCGATAAAGTTCGCCGAGCAGCTCTCGTGCACGGAACCAGTTGAAATCCATTCGTCCCACCCCTGAACCGCCTTTCCAGTCGAGGAGACGATTGGTATTGAGCAAGCGGGCACGATGCCTTCCCTTCAACGCACGCTCCCGGTCTGCTATCAGACTACGCAGATATTCATCGGTTCCCGCTTTGTCTAGGTCGATTTTTGCGAGTCGATCTGTCCATGTTTCGACGAATAGCCTTTGAGTCGGATTCACTCGCGATCCTTGGCTCTCAACCAGTGCCCACAAGGTCCCGGGTTCAAAGGCATCTTCCTCGCGTGCCTCTCGGGCCACCCACTCCCGACAAGCCTCGGTGTAATATACGACTGACCCATCCTTATCATCTCCTAAAAGATTTCGATGCATTTCGGCCAACATCAGGTTGTAGATCAATGGCATTCCCTCGACGTGCAACGAGAATCGACGAGCGAGCTCGACGTTTGACTGGACGCGGTCGTTAGCGCGCAGAACCTCGGGTTCTTCCCAGAAATAGGAGGCCAACTGACTCTTTGAACGGCTTGCTAGATGGGCGAGTAAAGTACCGGTGCACCGCTCTTCGATTCGTCCCTGGACAAATAACGCCTCGGACGATGTCAAGTCAAAGAGCGCCCGATCGGGAAAATCCATTGGACGTTTCGGCAGCCGTGGATGCCAGTTTGGCCGACCCTGCCAAGTTACTCCGGGATCATCAGCTCGCCCAAACTGGGTAGCTGCTATTCGAAGTTGTGTGAATCGCGAATGATACGCGCTTTGGCTTAAATCAAGCTGAAAAATACCCCACCGACGCAGGCAGCTCCAATACACCGAACTCGGCAGTCGGCGGAGCGAGCCACGGGCATTGATACCGATAACACCCAACTCCTGAGACTGGCTGAGCGGATAAATCAAACGAACTTCGGCTCTGCGGGCCTCTTCCGAAACACGTTCGGAAGGGATATGTCGGTCCTCCAACATCTGGTAGATCCATGGAATGAACAGCGCGTAGCGTAATCGGGTTTGTATTGAGGTGATACCAGGAAATAGCACATTGGACAACGCATCGCGGAGCGTGCCGAGGCCCATTTCGTCGACGGTACCCTGTTCTTTGAACAGATCGAGCACCCGCTGCATCCGGTCACGGTCACTGGCAGTCAGATCCAACCATGTCAATGTCGAGTCCATGCGGATATTTCCTCAGTCAACTGATTAAATCAGGTCTTGCTTGATTAATTCATCAATAACGCTTTTCAGTGTCTTGATGAAATGGCTGCGCTCCGGGACCACATGTTTTCCGGTATCGTCCAGCAGGGTATTCGCCGGGTATCGTGTCTGCGGATGGGCAACGTGTGAATACAACTCCAGGCGCTGGCGGGCAAGCAGGCTGGACATGCCGGGGCGCCGGCGGCATCGCCGCAAGGCGGCTATATCGATTTCGTGGTTGGCCACCATGCTCTCTCCCGGACCGGCCGCGGCCAGCACATGGCCGTTGAAATCGATGATTTTCGACATGCCGTCCGTCGATGATTCGGGTATGCCCGTTCCGCTGATACCGCCGCTGTTGGCCGAAATGACATACGCCTGGTTTTCAATGGCACGGGCACGTTTGGCAATGTCCTTGGGCGTCAGTTCCGGGCTGCCGATCTCGCTGGTCGAATGCAAAATCACCTCGGCGCCGCGCAATGCCATGGCCCGTGTGATTTCCGGGTAAAGGATCTCCTCCGAGGCAACCGTGGCCAGACGCCCCAGTTCGGTGTCCGTGACCGGGAAGACACCCTCCACACCGTACAGGTCAAGATAGCGGTCCCACACGTCATGGGGTGTCGGAGCGAAAAGGGAGATCAGGCGCCGGTAACGGTGAACGGTGTCGCCGTTCGGCGCAATGATGAAGCTGGTTTGAAAGTAAAGTCCCGGAAATGCCCTGTCCCGTTCGTACACGTTGCCGGACAGGTAGATATCATTGTCCTGGCAGATCTTTCCAAGCGCATCATATTCGGGTCCGTCCACGTCCAGTCCGGCTTTTTCGGCCCAGCTTTCCACCGGGTCGCCCATGGGGAAACCGGTCAGAAAGTATTCGGGCAGGACGACCAGGCGCGTATCCGGGCCTATGAAGCCCTTGCTGGCCGCCACCTGCGCGGCGCACGTCTCAATTGCCGTAAGAACACAGCGCCGGGCGTCGGCAAGGTTCAGGGCATTGACCGCACGGCAGCGGGTCTGTAAGGCCAGGGCGTAATAATGCATCGAAGGTGCTGGCATATTTTTACGTTATAAACCGTCGGCCAGCAGTACGGTAACGTCCAGCGCGCCTTCCCGCACCTTTTTCAGTTCGGCGTATTCGTCTGAATGCCACATCCTGCGGGCCTGGTCCATGGACGGCCATTCGGAAATCACCAGGGCCTGGTGGCCCCAGTCGCCTTCCAGCGTTTCCACTTCTCCCCCCAGTACCCGGTATGTTCCGCCGTATTTTTCAACCAGGGCCGGCATGCGCTTTGCGTATTCGGCAAACTGTTCGGGTTTGGTGACGGTGGCTTGTATTACCATATATGCGGGCATAGTGTTTCTCCTATGTTTCAAGTTCAACCAGTTCGTAAAACGTTTGCATGTAACCGCCCACTGCGCCGCGCAAAAAGATGTAATCGCCGCCAGTGGTGCACCAGACCTCATATTCGGGATGTTCTTCAGGCAGTTGCCCGGCGGTATCGACGTAGCGAAAATGGTGCGCGTCGAACGCGCCGGCAGGCACCGTGATGCGCTCGTCGCCGACGTATTCGATACCGAATCCCAACTTGAACAGCAACGGTCCCGTTGCGCCCCGGTGGTCGGGTGAGGTCACCATCATATCGGGAAAAAAGGTCCTGCCCGGGCCCTTGCTGCGGTCGAAAATGGAAAACCCCATCCCGTCACCCGCTATGGGGTGGCTGGCCAGCCAGCGCGTGCGCCGTTCCAGGTCAAGCCGTTGCGAGATACGGCCGTCATCGACATTGAAGGATTCCGTCTCGGCGCAGGTTTCGGAAAAACGCATCCAGCCGGAACCTTCAAACTGGTCATCAATGGTCAGGCGAACAAAACAATCCAGGGGATAGTTATCGGCATCCAGACTCAGGACAACATCCCGCAAAACCGTGGGCGGGTCATCGATTTCACAATGGGCGCGCAGGGTCCGCTTGCCATCGGAATGTACCGTGATGATGAAGGACTCGCGCCCGCGTTCCCGCCCCAGCCTGTCCGGTTTGTTGCTGGTGTATAAAATTCTGCCGCGTATCGTTCTGTGTTTCATTTCCGTTGAGAACCGTTGTCTGCCTGGTTGTAAATTGTCTGTTCGCAGGTTTCTTTCAGAGTTTCCTCAACCAGGGCCTGTTTGTCCAGTTTGCCTGACGCCTTTTTGGGCAATTGATCCAGGAATACGTAACGGGAAGGGATCTTGTAAGGCGCCAATAGATTCCGGCAATGGTCATTCAGCGCATCTGCCGTTATTACTTCATTTGCCGCGATAAATGCCGTAACGGTTTCTCCGAATTTCTCCGATGGTTCGCCTTTGACGGCCGCTTCCCTGACCGCCGGCAACTGCATCAGGACTGCTTCAACATCTACCGGATACACATTCACGCCGCCGCGGTTGATCACGTCCTTGTCGCGGCCGCGCAGGATGATATGCCCGCTGTCTGTTTTTTCGGCAAGGTCGCCGGGATAGAACCAGCCTTCCGGGTTTGTCGCGTGCTCAGTCCCGTCGGCATCGATAAAGCGTCCGGCGACACCCGGCCCGCGGTAGCGCAGACGCCCGGTTTCCCCCGGTTTTACCGGGCTGTCTCCGTTATCCACGATCTGGACTTCGGTCCTGAAGGTGGGCCGCCCCGCCGTGTGCGCATAATCATCGAACTCATCGGTATCCAATACGGAAATACCGCCGCCCTCGCTCGAAGCGTAATAACCGATTAACCCGGGATTGACTTTCTCCCGTGTTTCCCTGATCTCCTGCGGGTACAATGCAGCGCCGCTGACCAGCAGCTTTTGCAGTCCGGGCAGCAGTAAATCATCCTGATGTAAAGGTACAAGACCGCGCAGTTGGGTAGGCACCAGGAAAGTAACCGTCGCGCCAGACGAGTTGATTGCCGTGACCAGTTCGTGAGGCTCATGGGGGGGCGGGTCGAGAATGACTGTCGCGCCCGCGGCCAGAAAAGCCATGCCGAAAGAACGGCCGGCGCCAAAGAACAGCGGGGTCAGCCCCAGAAACCGATCCTGGGAGTTAAATCCGATAGTCACCCACTGGCTGACGAAGCGCTGGTACATCTGCTCATGGGTGACCAGCGCGCCCTTGGGCCTGCCCGTGGTGCCGGATGATAATGAAATGAGCAGGGCCAGGTCGTTATGTTCGGGCATAGGGGGTAATCGAGCTGGATCAGTACGAGGCCAATCTTTGCCCAGTGTCAGGGTTTCCAGGCTGGCCGGCGCCTCTGCGCCTTCTTCCATGATCAGCAGCTTTACATCGAACGTAGTTGCGGTGCGGGACTTTTCCGATAATGTCCAGCGCTGGTCGATCGGCAGGATCACCGCGCCGAGCCGGGCCAGGGCATAGTGCAGAATCAGGTGGCAGGAGTGTTCTTTCAGGGCGAGGCCGACCCGGTCTCCCTGCCTGATCCCGCGCTCGTGCAGGTATGCGGCATATCCTTGAATGCGATGCCACAGTTGAAGATAATTGATGCGTTCACTGCGAAATTCTATGGCCGTTTTGTCGCCATGACTGTCGGCATGGCATCGAAGTATGGAAGCCAGGTTCATGAATGGAAATCAGTCGAGGTTGTAGATGCGGCGCGCGTTGTCCCGCAGAAATTTTCGCATCACCTCCGGTTTCAGTGCGAGGGCGTCAATCTCCTGCCTGGTGCGTTTGAAATTCAGTACCGGAAAGTCCGTTCCGAAGATCACCTTGTCCTGGCCGTAGCTGTTCAGGTAGTTGACGAAGCTCGTCGGCCAGTATTTCGGACTGTGGGCGTCCCCGCCGATATAAACGTTCTCGTGCTTCCACGCCATGGCGATCATCTCGTCCGCCCACGGGATACCCACGTGAATACCGACCAGCCTGAGTTCCGGGAAATCACAGGCCACCGGGTCCAGCCTGATGGGCTGCCCCACGCTTTTGCAGGGGAACTCTTTCGAGTAGATCATGGATTGTCCGACCTGCACCTGTATCGGGACATTCAGTTCGCAGCACTTTGCATAAAAGGGATAGTATTTCGCATGGTCGGGCGCCAGTTCGAACCAGTGCGGGTAGAGGTGCGCGCCGATAAAGCCCATGTTACGGACCGCGTTTTCGAGTTCCCTGACCCCGTCCATGCCCATGAACGGGTCGATGCCCAGTAGTCCGGAGAAGTGGTCGGGGTGTTTTTTGACGGCGTCGGCAACGATCTCCGGCGGCAGGTGATAACAACCCGGCAGACCAGGCCGACCGGCCTTGGCGGCAATCAGGAACCCGTGTTCGATGCCGGCTTCCTGCATGAGGTCTATCATCTGTTCCAGCGATAACCCCTGCATCAGGCTCTTATCCGCTTTCATTTTGCCTGCGAAGAACTCATCGCGCCATCCGGGACGGTGCGACAACGCTTGTTCCGTCCAGATATTGACGACGGCGTCAATGGCTTTGAGATTATCGGACATGGTGATTCCTCATGAGTTCATAATGATACATCTTTCTTGAGTGCCGGCAGTACCGCTTCCGCAAACAGCCGCGTCTGTTCAACCATGGCTGCCTGTCTTGCCGCGTGCGGCTTGGTAACCGGGGAACCGCCCAGAATATAAATATGGTCCAGCTCATACTGCAGGATTGCCTGCATGCGCTCAAGGCATTTGTCCGGCGGGCCGCAGATGGAAAACCAGTCAACAAAATCATCGTCGACCATGGACAGGTGGGCGCCTTTATCCTGAGCATGATGTTGCATGTCATAGCCCTGCTGCATTTTTTCCGCCAGGGGTTTCAATTGCGCCGGCAGGTGGTCCAGGGGCGCGTTCCTCATGCCGGCAAAATGGGCAACCATGCCGGAGATCATCCTGCCCAGGTTGATTGCGGTTTGTTCATCCCGGTCGCAAACCAGGTTGATGTAAGCGCCGATCTGCAGGTCGCTACGCTTCCGGCCTGTCTCACGTAATCTTTGTTGCGCCGTGGACAGCGCCCACTCGATTCGTTCCGGCGCGCTGCCAACGGCAAAGCTGATACGGTCGGCCACGTCCGCCGCCATGCGGATGGTTTTTGGTCCGGTGCAGGCGATATCTATCGGTACCGGACTCACATTGTCAGGATCCAGCCAGCGTAAACCTGAAACCTGTTCTCCGCGCCGGACCGCCTCTCCGCCGGAGTAGGCGCGGACCAGTTCAACGTATGTTCTTAATTGCTCCGTGGTGGCATTGCCGCGGCCAATGTGCGCCAGCGAAGAATCGCCCCTGCCTATGCCGCAGATACAACGCCCGCGGGATTCCACCTGCAATGTGGAGACGGCAGAGGCAGTGACCGCGGCATCGCGCGTCAAGGGGTTTGTGACCCCTGTTCCGAGTTTCAGGCGTGTAGTATTTGCCGCGGCCAGGCTGAGCTGCCCATAGGGTTCAGGGCTCAGGTTCTGTGTATCGGGACATAACAGGATATCGAAGCCCATGTCTTCTATTTTTCCAGCCAGGTTTGCCGTATGGCCGGGCGAAACTTCCATAACGATGCCGATTTCTTTCATAGTTCCCCTTGAAGACCCCCATTCCCGCGCAAGCGGGAATCCAGTCGGGAGACACCCTTCCTTATACTGAATTCAGCTTTTCCCCGTTGGACCAGCGCGTAGATATGTTCGGCCTGTCCGCCCGTATCCCGTAACAGCAATTGATGGGTAGGCAGCGCTACGGTGCGCCATTGTGCCTGCTGTTGCTCACTCAACTCATGCACCGTCACGTCCATAGCAGGCAGGGAGTTTCGAAAGTAATTATCCAGCGCGGCGCGTATCAGTGTCCTGTTCACTTCAGCGCTTTCAATGCTGTCAAAAATGAGTCTGCGGAATCTCTCGGGCAACCCGTCATACCAGACCTTGTTGGCCAGGATGGGACCCATATCAAACGCGTGCCGGGTCAGCACCAGGTGCGGCGCCGCCTTGGCTATGCCCGCCAGGGTGTACATGCCCACGCCCGTCTGGCCGCTTTCAATCAGGTTCGTCTGCAGGGCCGGTATCACTTCGGCAAAACTCAAGGGAATGAGATCGGCGCCGATTGCCTCGGCGAAGTAGCGCGAACCCAGGGCATTCGAGGATCTCATGGAAATTCCCCTGGTCGCATCGGGCGTCAGCAACGGCTGTTTACCGTAAACATAAAACCAGCCCACTTCAGACCATTGAATCAGTTTCAGACCTTTTTCCGCGAACAGTTTTGAGTACGCATCAGAGAGGTAATTGTCCATCACGAATGCCGCTTCCTCACGTGAATCGAACAGGTACGGCGCGAGCAGCACGTTCAGTTCCGGGATGAGGGTTGCAACACCTTGTAATGCAAAGCCGCCGATCTGTACCCGGCCCCGGCGCAGGTTTGCCAACGCGGTCTCTTCACTACCCAGTTCGCCTGAAATAAACAGGTCCAGGTCGATCTCTTCAGCGGCGTCGCGCTCCTCCAGGGTTGTCGCAAAGCGCAGCCAGAAATCATGCCATGGCGTGTCCGGTATGCCCAGCGAAGTCACCCGCACCTTCAGGTCTTTGTCTGTGCTTTCAGCGCACCCGGCGCCAAGCGTACTAATGGACGCCAGTAACAGAACTGTCAGGCCGGTGCGTTGGAGTGGTGGCATTCCGGTTGTTCATGAGAGTCGGATGTCCTTTTGTTATATCATTATTGGAATTTGATAGAAACCCTTACGCGTATATGGCAGAACGATTTTTGCAGGCCCTGGGGCGCGTGGAACGCGTCATCACCACCGCTGCGTTTGCATTGCTGATTGCAGCTATTTTCCTTGACGTGTTCAGCCGTGAGATTACCGGCGTGGGATTGCATTGGGCCCGACAGGCCGGGGTTTATGCGAATATCATCGTGGTGATGTTCGGTCTGGGTCTGGCCTCGGCAGGCGGCAACCACCTGCGTCCGCGCTTTGCCGATAACTGGTTGCCGCCGCGCTGGAGCCCTGTCGTCACCCGCCTCCAGGATGGATTGATGAGTATCTTTTTCCTGTTCGCCGCCGGCGCCGGCGCGCAGTTGACCTGGGAGTCGATCCGACTGGGTGAACGTTCGACATTGTTGCCGGTACTCATCTGGCCGATCATGCTGGCGCTTCCGCTGGCCTTTTTTCTGGTTGGGATACGACATGCCATTTATACCCGCTATCCCGCATTATCGCCCCGGGACCCGCTGAATATACCTCAGCCCCCCATGCCCAATGACTGAAACCCTGCTGCTGGTCATCCTGATCGTAATCCTTATCCTGCTGCGCCAGAATCTTGTGGTTGTGCTTGGCGTGGCCGCATTCTACGTCTACCGGGTATTTGGCGAGGAGCCGTTGCGTTTTGTCATCCTGGATGCCTGGCACGCGCTGAACAAGGACATCCTGCTTTCCATTCCCCTGTTTCTCCTGGCTGGCCAGATCATGACACGCGGCTCCATGGCGGAGCGCCTGGTGCGCCTGGTCAGGGCCGCCAGCGCGCCCATCCCGGGCGGTCTGGCCGTGGCGACGGTACTGTCATGCGCTCTGTTTGCCGCCATTTCCGGGTCATCCACGGTAACGCTGCTGGCGGTGGGCGGCATCATGTACCCGGCGCTGTTGAAAGCAGGTTATTCGAAGGCCTTTTCACTGGGCGCGTTGTGCGCGGCCGGCACCCTGGGGATTGTCGTGCCGCCCAGCATCCCGCTGATTCTGTATGGCGTGATGACCCACACTTCCATCACCGACCTGTTTATTGCGGGCATCCTTCCGGCGCTGGTGCTCACTGCCTTGATGAGTGCTTATGCGCTCTGGTTCAACCGCAATATCCCTGCCGGCAGGCTGGATTTGCATGAACTGTGGGAGGCGCTGAAGCAAGGAGTGTGGTCCCTGTTCATGCCCATCCTGATACTGGGCGGGATTTACAGCGGCCACTTCACGGCAACGGAATCCGCGGCCGTCGCCGTGGTATACGCATTCGCTGTAGAGTTGTTCATCCATCGAGAACTGAAACCAGCGCATACCCATGAAGTGATTGCCGATACCACCAGGCTGCTGGGTTCGCTGTTCCCGGTGCTGATGTTCGCCGTCAGCCTCAATACTTTCCTTACCTATGAACAGGCGCCCATGGCGGCAACCGCCTGGTTCGCGGAACACGTTGCCAACCAGCAGGGCTTTTTGCTGGGCGTCAACCTGTTCCTGCTGCTGGTCGGCGCAATCATGGATATCGGTTCCGCAATACTGGTCCTGGCGCCGACCCTGAATCCCATCGCCCAGGGCCTGGGCATGGACCCGGTGCATTTCGGTATCGTGATGATCGTCAACCTGGAGATCGGATACCTGACCCCGCCGTTCGGGTTGAACCTGATCATCGCCATGGGCGCGTTCAAGGTGACTTTCATGGAGGCCTGCAAGAGTGTTGTTCCTTTCCTGCTGCTGATGCTGATCGGACTGCTGCTGGTGAGTTTTTTACCCGTACTGTCGCTTTTGTTGCTGGGTTGATGCGGGTGTTGCCGTTGAAATATCGGAACTTCTCTATCCCTGAGACGAATTTCCGTGCGCGCCGAATACGCAGTAATCTTCCTTTTCCACCAGGTCGAAGGCGAACAGCAACTTCGCCATGCCGCTCAAAACGGCCATGACCAATCCCAGTTCGAGCAGTTCGCCATCGGTGAAATGTTTTCTTAAATCATCATACAGGGATTGTGACAATGCCCCATCAGGATTGGTGAGCAGCATCTGGTCTGCCAGGCGCAACACAGCTTTCTCTGCGTCGCTGAACGAAGCGTTTTCATAATCGGACAGAGCGTCGATTTCAGCCCCGGTCAAACCCGCACTCAGGGCATCCACGCGATTGCCCTGGTTGCAGAAGCGGCAGCCGTGGATGGTGGACAGGCGCAGGCGCGCCAGTTCCTTGATGCGCCGCGGGACAGTACCGCCATGGAATACTTCCCTGTAAAAGTTCTCCGTATACCAGTCGTACAACCCCGGGTTATTTCCGAACACCTCGAAAAAAGCGGCATCACCGCGCAGTTCCATGGATTTCCGCCAGGCTGCGCGCAGATTGTCCGGCATCTCATCCGGCGGAACACGCTTGAGAAATGGCTGGGGCCGACTTGTCACAATGTTATAATTATATAACATATTGGAGAACCACAAGGGGACGGATTTAAATCCGTACCCGGATATCAATCAGAATTAACGAACAGGAAATGACAGATCAGGAACTACCACTCGCCGGTATCAGGGTCGTTGAACTCTCGCACATGGTTATGGGCCCCAGTGCCGGCTTGCTGCTTGCCGACCTGGGCGCCGACGTTGTCAAGGTGGAACCCCTGGCGGGAGACAACACCCGGCGCTTGCGCGGGTCGGGAGCGGGTTATTTTTCCATGTACAACCGCAACAAGCGCAGCGTCTGTATCGACCTCAAATCGGAGCGGGGCAGGGAAATCGCGCAGCGCCTGATCAGCAAGGCAGACATATTTATCGAGAATTTCAGGCCAGGCGCCATGGATCAGGCCGGCTACGGTTATGATGAACTCGCAAAGGACAACCCCGGGTTACTGTATTACTCCGCCAGGGGCTTTCTTTCCGGTCCCTATGAGCAACGCACCGCGCTGGACGAAGTTGCCCAGATGATGGGCGGATTGGCATATATGACCGGCCCGCCGGGACAGCCGCTGCGTGCTGGTGCTTCGGTGGTTGACGTGGCAGGCGGCATGTTCGGCGTCATCGGCATCCTTTCGGCCCTGGAGATGCGCCGCCGCACCGGCCGCGGCCAGCGGATTGACAGTGCCCTGTTTGAGAGCACTGCCTTCCTGGTCGGCCAGCACATGGCGCAGTTTGCGGTGACCGGCGAAGCGGCTCCGCCTATGCCGGTGAGGGTATCCGCCTGGGCAATTTATGACATTTTCGATTGCAGGGACGAAAAACAGGTATTTGTTGGCGTGGTCAGCGACACCCAGTGGAAGAAATTCTGTGATTATTTTTCGCTGGATGATTTAGCCGGGGATGAGTCCCTTGAAGATAACGCGGGCAGGGTCGCCAGGCGTGATCAGCTTATACCGCGGGTGCGTTCACTGTTCCTTGAGTTCAGCGCGGATGAACTGATGGAGCGGTTGGACCGGTGCGGGCTGCCCTATGCCCCTATCGCCAGGCCGGAGGACCTGTTTGAAGACCCGCATCTGCTGGTCTCCGGCGGCCTGCTGGACGTCACGACGCCGGAAGGGCAGCGCACCAGGCTGCCTGCATTACCTGTGCAGATGGGTAGAAAGCGCCCGGGGCTGAGGAGGGACGTGCCGAAACAAGGTGAGCACACCCGGGAAGTCATGCAGGAACTGGGATTTACTGACGCAGATGTCGACGCGCTGATTGACGCACGGGTGCTAGCGTAGATAAGCCCAGCCCCGTCTTTGCCTGTCTGCGGTCTGAAACTCCTCTATCAACTCCTGGTGTTTCAGGGTCATCTCGATGGCATCGAGTCCCTGCAGCAGCATTTCCTTGTATATCGGTTCGATATTGAAACGGAACTGCCGTCCCGTATCACTGCTGACTGTCGTGTTTTGCAGGTCAATGGTAATGCGACCGGGGTCAGGCGCGCCGGCATCAATGCCTAATGCGTTGATTGACGATTCCGGCAGTCTTACCGGCAGCAGGCCGTTACGCATGGCGTTTTGGTAGAAGATCGAACCGAAATCGGGCGCGATGACAGCCCTGAAACCGTATTCCAGCAGTGCCCATACTGCGTGTTCCCGCGAAGAGCCACAGCCGAAATTCCTGCCTGCCAGTAAGACACTGGCGCCGGCGTACTGCGGCTTGTTGAGTACGAAATCCGGGTTGATTGAGCGGGTTTCCTGGTCTCCTTTCAGGTAACGCCAGCCGGCAAACAGTCCTTCGCCCAGGCCCTGTTTCGATACGTGACGCATTTCCCTGGACGGGATGATGGTATCGGTGTCGATGTTGCTGCGGATCAACGGTGCGGCTACGCCTTCATGAGTGACAAAAGGCTTCATGTGCGACTCCCGAGGTCGCGAACGTCCGTGATACGGCCTTTCAGCGCCGAAGCAGCGACGGTTGCCGGACTCGCCAGGTGCGAGCGCACTCCGGGGCCCTGGCGTCCTTCAAAGTTGCGATTGGTGCTGGTAATGACGCGCGCGCCAGCAGGAAAACCTTCACCGCCGGCGTAGAAACACAGGGAGCAGCCCGACTCGCGCCACTCGAACCCGGCATCCAGGAAAATCTTGTGGAGACCTTCCTGCTCTGCTGCGAGTTTGACCTGGGTGGAACCGGGGACACATATTGCCTTTACGCCTGTCGCAATCCTGTTGCCTTCAAGGATGGCGGCCGCGGCGCGCAGGTCACTGAGGCGGCTATTGGTGCAGGAACCGATAAACGCCGCGTCAACCGGAATTGAAGCGATCGCAGCGCCAGCCTTGAGACCCATGTAATCCAGGGCCCGCTCCATGCCGTTGCGTGTGGTCGTATCGGGTTCTTCCTTCGGGTCGGGTACCACGTCCGAGACGCCGATAACATGTTGGGGACTGGTCCCCCAGGTAACGCCTGGATCTACCTGCGCCAGGTCCAGGTCCAGTTTCTTGTCATATACGGCGCCTTCATCGGTGCGCAGCTTGTGCCAGTATTCCCGCGCCGCGTCCCAGTCATTGCCCGTCGGGGCATAAGGGCGCCCGGCAATATATTCCAGCGTAGCATCATCGGGGGCGACGAGCCCGGTAAACGCGGAAAACTCGACGGTCATGTTGCACAAGGTCATCCTGGCTTCCATGGGGAGCAGCCCGATACCGGGGCCGTAGAATTCGATCGCGTAGCCACTGGCGCCGGATGCGGTATATTTTCCAATCAGGTGCAGTATAACGTCCTTGGCGGTGACGCCGGGATACAGCGCGCCTTCCAGGCGCACCCCCAGCTGTCCCGGCTTGACGACTCTCAGCGTCTCTGTCGCCAGCGCGTGCTCGCAGTCGCTGGAACCAATCCCCCAGGCCAGCGCGCCCAGTGCGCCCAGGGTGCAGGTGTGGCTGTCCGGGCAGACCACTGTGAGTCCGGGCAGGGCGATCCCCTGTTCCGCGGAAATGACGTGAGAGATACCCTGACGCGGGTCATTGATGTCGAACAGCGTAATGCCGGCACGCCCGGTTTCGCGGCGCGTGCGGGTGATGAACTGCCGCCCTCCAGGCATGGTGGTCTCGTCGCTACGCCCTGGATGCGTATCGACGATGTGATCCATGGTGCAGAACACCTGGTCTGGGTTTTTGACCCGGCGGCGCTTCTCCGCCATGGAGCTTAATGCTATGCTGCCGGTGCGTTCATGCAGGAAAACGCGATCAATATGCAATAATGATGACCCGTCCCCCAGGTCGGTTATCAGGTGGTCATCCCATATTTTTTCGAATAAAGTCTTAGCCATCAACCGTGTCCAGGCCGGACGCCCGCTGATGACCCCTGCTTACTACATGCAGGGGCAGGCATGCGAGAGCAGGCTGAATCCGTCTCCATTTTCCGGGCATAGTTTCGTAAATCATGTTATAAAAGTATAACATTAGAACTTATTGGGGTAACAGAAGAGTGTCATGACCTCAGACCTGCTGATTAAGAACGTGAGGGTTGTCAGACCGCAAGGCAGCTCGGTGGAGGCTGCGGATATCGCGATCACTGCAGGCAAATTCTCGCGCATTGCCCCGGATATTGACCCTGGCGCGTCCGCTGAAGTGGTGGATGGAAGACAACGGCTGGCATTCCCCGGTGTTATCGATTCCCACATGCACACGGGTATTTATGCGCCACTGGCCGAGGACGCACTGAGCGAAAGCCGGGCAGCGGCCATGGGCGGCGTGACCACCAGCCTGAATTACATGCGTACCGGCAAGTACTACCTGAATAAAAGCGGCCCCTACAGTGAATTTTTTCCGGAAGTGCTGGAACAGTCCGAGGGGCGCTTCCATGTGGATTACGCCTATCACCTGGCGCCGATGATGGCGGCCCATATCGATGAGATCGACGCACTGGTCGAGCGTTTCGGCGTGACCTCGTTCAAGATTTTCATGTTTTACGGCTCTCACGGCCTGCATGGCAAGTCCGACGATCAAAGCGGTTTTCTCATGATCGGCAAGGATGAGCGTTATGATTTCGCCCACTTCGAGTTTGTCATGCGAGGCATACGCAGGGCCATGGACCGCTTTCCCGACAAGGCGCAACAAATCAGCCTGAGCATGCACTGTGAGACGGCCGAGATCATGCGCGCCTACACACGCCTGGTCGAGGAGGAAGGCCGGCTCAGCGGCCTGCCCGCCTACCATGCCTCGCGCCCGCCCCACTCGGAGGGCCTTGCCATATTCATAGCTTCTTACCTGGCCCATGAAACAGATTGCGTGAACATCAACCTGCTGCACCTGTCTTCCCGCAAGGCGGTCGAGGCCGCGCTGCTGATGGCGGACGCGTTTCCCCATATCGATTTCCGGCGCGAGGTAACCATAGGCCACCTGGTGCTGGATACGGAATCTCCAAGCGGCGCCCTGGCCAAGGTGAACCCGCCGATTCGTCCCCGTACGGACGTTGAGTACCTGTGGGAAATGCTGCTGGACGGAAAACTGGACTGGGTGGTCAGCGACCATGCCTGTTGCCGGCATGAACTCAAGGTTGATGCCGCTGAGCCCGGCAACGTGTTTCTGGCCAAGTCAGGGTTCGGCGGCACGGAGTACCTGCTCCCGGCGCTGATCAGCGAAGGAACCCGCCGGGGCCTGAGCCTGAATCGCATCGCCGAGTTGACCAGTTACAATCCGGCAAGACGTTTCGGCCTTGACGGCAAGGGTGACATTGCGCCCGGCTGTGATGCCGACCTGGTCCTGGTCGACCCGGATGAAAGCTGGGTTGTGCAGGCGCAGGAATCCCCCTCCACCCAGGGTTATACCCCTTTTGAAGGAATAGAGCTATCGGCCCGTGTCAAGCAGACCTGGCTGCGCGGCCGCCTGATCTATGACGGCAATGTAGTGGGCGAGCCTGCGGGGAAGTTTCTTAAACGGCCGTATCGGGAGTAGCAAGTATGGTGCTTTACTTCAGTGTAAGAGACATCCGGTACTGGAACCGGTCGGGGTTGTAGACGGCGTTCAGATGATCAACCTGCTTGCCATCCTCACCGAAGGAACGCCGTATCAGTTTCAGCAGCGGTTTGCCCGGCATGATGCCGAGGGCGCCGGCGGCGGGCGGGAACGCGGCTTCAGCGCTCAGGGTCTGTTCGGCGCGGGCTATCTTCACCCCGGATTTTCGCAGCAGTTCCAGCCGCGGGGATTTCTCCAGGGACTGTTTGCGGATGGACCTGTCGAACCCCAGTGTCCAGCTTTCGTAGTACGCAAACGGCAGGTCGCGGTTGCTCCTGATACGCACCATGTGGCACAGCGGTTGTTCGTCGGAGATACCGAATTCATCGGCGATATTCGCCGGCGGGCGGATAAAGCGCAGGCTCAGCACCTTGATTTTCGTTTCCCTGCCCATGTGCTCCAGGCTTTCCAGCGCGCCCGTCAATGGGGCGTTGAGCAATTCCGGGTGATAGTGGTAATTTACGAAGGTGCCGCGGCCGCGCTGGCGCGCCACCAGGTTTTCCGCCGCAAGGTCGTCCAGGGCGCGCCTTGCCGTGATGCGGGACACCTTGAAAGTGGTGGACAGCTCCTTTTCGGAAGGCATTCTGGAACCGTCTTCCAGCACGCCGCCGAGGATGCAGTCACGCAACATGGAGTAAAGCTGGTGGTACAGGGGCGTAGGCGAGCCCGGGTCCAGGACTCCGTGGTGGTACTTGCTAAGCAATGTCAGCGTGGCATCCATAATACAGGCGTCAACTTGATACGTTTTGCTGTAAATTTATCAAAGTACATTGATATACCGATAAAATCAATTGCTGACGCTAGTACCTTTTCAATTTAATTTTGATCAGTTGACGGGTCAACACTAATCCAGCC